>CASEYA010000085.1 GCA_949291975.1 uncultured Christensenella sp. | reverse complement strand
CCAATTGTTTGAAGTTGACCACGAGCAAGATATGGTTTTAACATGTCAGCAGGGCTGACCTCTCCTTTATCGCCACCAGCCTGAGCAAGTGTGTGAAGTTCGTCTATAAAAACAATAATGTTACCATAAGAAATGATTGTTTCTATTGCCTCTTTAAGCCTTTCTTCCATGCTTCCACGATATTTAGTTCCAGCCATAAGTGAACCTATATCAAGCGAGAAAATGAGTTTATCTTTTAAAAATGACGGAACCGCACCCCTAACAATTGCCTGTGCAAGCCCCTCGACAACAGCACTTTTTCCAACACCCGCTTCTCCAATTAAAACAGGGTTATTTTTAGTCTTTCTGCAAAGAATTTCAATTACTCTTTCAATCTCTTCTTCTCTGCCAATAACTGGGTCAATCTTATTTTCTCTTGCTCTTTGTGTTAAGTCTATTCCAAGGCTTAGAAGTTTTTTTGGCAATGCGCTGTTTTGCTGTTCACTTCGCTCAAGAGAAATGGTATCTTGTTCGCTTGAAACATCGCCATCTTTAAGTGCTTGCAACAGGTCCTCTCTCAAATTTTCAAGATTAATTTTAAAATTCTGAGTTAACAGCGAAACCGCAGTGTTATCAAGACTTACAAGGGCAAACATCACATGCTCTGTTCCAATGAAATCATGCCCCAAAGTTCTGGCAATATCTTTTGCATTTCTTAGCACCTCTTTAACACGAGGAGAAAGTTCAATTTGCGTTGCGTTAATCTTTGTTCCTTTTTTTATGTTCTCATCAAAAACCTGCAGAAAGGTATGCTGATTAACTCCATATTTCTCCAACAGTTTGCTAGACAAACACTCATCCATTGAAATAATTCCAAAAAGCAAATGTTCTGTTCCAAGTTGTGTTTGACCACTTTGTGTTGCAAGTTCACCAGCATTTTGCAGTGCATATTGAACAAGTTGAGTAAAACCATTATTTTGATACATAGACACCTCTTCTATTTTTCTTTGTTTATCTCTCTTAATAAAGTTTTAATTGCAATATCACAGTTTTCATAAATTTCTTTCATGGAGTGACCAATATAGTATGTTCCATTTTCATAAAGAATTTTTCCTGCAACCATGGTCATTACAACATCAGAAGAAATTGCAGAATAAACAAGATGTGCAGTGATGTCGTTAAGCGGTTGCCAGTGAGGCTCTGCCAAAGAAATTCTGATTATGTCTGCCTGATATCCCTTTTTTAACTGCCCTATCTTATCATCAAGATAAAGTGCTTTTGCCCCACCACGAGTCGCCATTAAAATTACATCTTTTGGTGGAATAACGGTTGCATCTTTTAACAACACTTTTTGCGAGGTAGAAGCAAGGAACATCTCTTTGAACATATCAAGCCTGTTGTTGCTTGCCACACTGTCTGTTCCAAGGCTGAGGTTTACACCCTTTTGCATATATGAATATATTGGAGCAATTCCACTTGCAAGTTTCATGTTTGACGACATATTTATGCTGACACTTACATCATGCTTTTTAAAAATATCTATATCTTCTTTATCTACATAAACGCCATGGGCAATTGTTGCTGGATAATCAAAAAAGCCAAGACTTTCTAGATATTTAACAGGCGTTTTACCTGTGTCTTTTTCGCAAGTTCCAACCTCGTTTAGCGTTTCACAAAGGTGAATTGTTTGCGGAAGACCATATTTCTTTGCTAAAAATGTGCAATCAACCAACCCTGTTTCATCCAAAGAAAAAATGCTGTGGCTGGATACAAAAAATGTTATAAGCGGATTGTTTTTGTTTAAATCTGCATATCTGTTTTCCCAGTCATGTCTTCTTTTTGTTTTATCAAGGCCATAACGAACATCAATGTGCGTTGCCATTCTGATTCCAGAATCTTCAAAAGCCAAAAGTGGACTTTTTTGATGGAAATAGTTATTCAAAGCACACGTTGTCCCGCCACGAACAAGTTCGGCAACAGCAAGAAGAGTTGACCAATACATTTGCTCAGAAGTAAAATTATTTTCAAGTGGTTTGATTTGGTCAATCCACCAATTAGAAAAACTGGTGCCCTCTGCAAGCCCCCTGAAAATCTGCATTGGCAAGTGTGTGTGCGAATTTATAAAACCCGGCATAATCACATCGCCAAAGCAATTTACCTTTCTGTCTGCCATAAAACCGTCTTTTGCTTCGCCAGCATAGACAATTTTATCATCCTCTACCCAAACTTCTCCGTTTGGAAAAATATCAAATTGGTCATTACAAGTAATTACATATGCATTATAAAATCTGGTTTTCATTTAAGCCTCCAAGTTATCTTTTGTTATTATACACCAATTTTTATAAAATCACAAATAAAATTAAACAAAATGCACAATATAATTAAGCAAAATATTTAATTTTGTTTGCGTAAAAAAATTTTTGATGTTATAATTACATCATTAAACAAAAAAGGAGAAAAATATGGCAAAATACAAAGTAGTGCAGTATGGATGTGGAAAAATGGCGAAATACACCATTCGTTATGTTCTTGAAAAAGGAAGTAAAATTGTTGGTGCCTTTGATATCGACCAATCAAAGTTTGGCACTGACGCTGGTGAATTTGCAGGCATGAAAAAAATTGGAGTTAAAATTGAAGATGCCAAATTTGCTCGTGACAGACTTCAAAAAATGAAACCAGACATTGTCATTGTTACAACCATGAGTTTGTTCAAAGATTTGGAAGACATTCTTCTTATATGTGCAGAACTTGGAATTAATGCAATTACCACCTGTGAAGAGGCGTTTTTTGCATACAACTCTCACCCAACCCTTTCAAAGAAGATTGATGAACTTGCAAAGAAAAACAAATGCACCATCACGGGAAGTGGATATCAAGATGTTTTTTGGGGTAACTTGATAACAACACTTGCAGGTGCAACACAAACTATTACCAAAATAAAAGGCTCAACAAGTTATAATGTTGAAGACTATGGAATTGCTCTTGCAAGAGCACATGGCGCTGGTCTTACCCTTGAACAATTTGAAAAAGAAATTGCTTCAGCAGACAAGATTTCAGACAAAGCAAGAGAAAAAATTATTAAAGCAGGTGACTACAGCCCAAGTTATATGTGGAACACAAACGGATGGCTTGCAAGTCAACTTGGATTAACCGTGGTATCTCAAACGCAAAAATGTGTGCCTCAAACATATAAAAAAGCACT
>CASEYA010000084.1 GCA_949291975.1 uncultured Christensenella sp. | reverse complement strand
GTGCCACCGCCCGAGCCTCCGCCAGTGTTGCCACCACCACCTCCGCCACCAAAGTTTATGCCCGGAAGAATGGTGCATCCACTAAAACAAAAAAGAAGAACAAAAGCACAAAGAAATACTGATAATTTTGAAAGTATTTTTTTCACTTTTGCCCCTCCCACTGAGGAATTATAGATTAAAACCTAAAACTCTACATTAATTGGATGGTGAAGGTCCTTCAACCCAACCAAAGATTGCATCAACATTTGATACAAACAGATACATCAAAAGAACAAGCACAAAGATTGCAACAAAACCAATGATTGCGTTTACCATACGGCTTTTTGCTTCTTGTCTTTTATCTGCGCTGTCTGCTTTCGCAAGGTTTACACCAAGATAAACTGAATAGATGATTCCAGCAGCACCAACAACAATCAAAATTGGTATAAGAATGTAACTGATATACTCAAAAATTTGGTTTGCAAGTGTGCTTAAACCTGCTGTGCCTTCTGATGCACCACTTCCACTAGAAGTGCCTGAAGCCAACATCCAGTTTGTAAAGACATCCATAACATTCATAAAAAATATACCTCCACATTTTTAACTATGTTTTGCTTTCTTATAAAAATTATGTGCAAAAAAGCAAAAAACATATGTTTATGCTTTTATAGTAGCAAATATTTTTAAGAAAAGCAAACATTTTTAACAAGTTTTTGCAAAAAAAATTAAAATTTTTAAGTTTTTTATCAAAAACACCATTTTCTTTGCAATTTTTTAACACCAAGTTAAAAATTTTTACATTAACTTTGTTTATTTTAAACACTTAGCCGTTATTTTATGTTGAAAACCAAAATTTTTAACAAAAAATTAAAGAATACAAAATAATGATAATTTTTTGTAATATTAAAAAAAATCGCTTAATTTCTTTTGCTTTTTTATTTCTTTTATTATATAATGAAAAGAGCGGAGGAAAAAAATGAGTGCTTTTTTTAAATATGTTTTACTCTTTGTAGGAGTGTTAATTGGTTGTTTCCTTGTTGGTGGAGCAGTTGGTTCTTTTATTGACGTTGGAACAATTTCAATCAGCAACATGTTCACTGGAACATATTCACTGATTATTTCTGGTGTGTTGTTTTTGGTGTTTATTTTGTTCTTTATGTTGCGAATTGTAGACGAGAAAAAAGGTCCAATGTTTAAATCGGACAAGAAAAATAAAAATCAAACAAAACAATTCTTTGATTCTAAATGGCTTACAGAAAAAGAAATGGATAAAAAATATCCAATGGTAACCTTTAAACACTTGGGCACAGTTAAATCGGGAATTCCACTTCGTGCACAATATACTGGCACAGACATTAAAATTAACTTTAAATATGAAAACTGGCATGCCATGGTAATCGGAACAACTGGTTCTGGTAAAACTGCTGGTTTTGTGTCGCCTTGTATTCAAATTTTAGCAAGTTGTAAAGACAAACCTTGTTTGATTGTTAACGACATGAAGGGTGAGCTTTTCCGTGACCACAGTGCATATCTTACCTCTCTTGGTTATAATGTAATCTCTCTTGACCTAAGGGAAACATCAAGTTCAACACGCTGGAACCCAATGGAAAGACCTTTTTTGGCATTCCAAAGAAGTTTGCATCTTCATGATGAAGTAAAGGTTCACAGCAATGTTAACCCAGCTGACCTTGGCCTTGAAATTTTAGCACCTGTTTACAACAGAGAATGGTATGAATTTGAAGGGCGTGCCTACCCAACACGCTCTATGCTGGAAAATGATTTGACAGCACTTAAAATTCAACTTAAAAATGATGCACACGCCGACCTTGACGACATTGCAGCCACCCTTTGCCCTCAAACATCAACAGGAGACGGTGCGACATGGGAAAGAGGAGCAAAAGACTTTGTGCTTGGTGTTATGCTGGCAATGCTAGAAGACAGTGCATATCCAGAACTTGGCATGACAAAAGAAAAATTTAATCTTTTCAATTTATATAAGATTTGCAACCTAAGAGATGATGACCCAGACAACCAGTTTGCAACACTTGCCAAATATTTTCAAGGCAGAGACAGGCTTTCAAACGCAGTGCAACTTGCTGGACCAATTATCAACAACGCACCAACCACCACTCGTGGATACATGGGAATTGTGTCGGGCTTTTTAAGTTCTTTTGCAGATGACGGAATTTGTTTTGCAACAAGTGCAAACGAAATGGACTTTGAGCATTTTACAGACAAGCCAACCGCCCTGTTTATCAAAGTTCCAGATGAAAAAGACACCAGACACGGAATTGCTGTTATGTGTATTGTGCAACTTTATAAAATATTGGTTGACACAGCAAACAAAACTCCAAAACTTGAATTGCCAAGGCGTGTATATTTTATTTTGGATGAGTTCGGTAACTTGCCTAAAATTCCAAAATTTGACAGTATCATCACCGTTGGTCGAAGCCGTGGAATCAGTTTGTTCTTGGTTGTGCAAAGTTATACCCAAATTAACATCAAATATGGTGATGCTGTTGCAGACACTTTGAAAAGTAACTGTAACATTCACTATTTCCTTGGAACAACAGACGCAAAAACAAAGGAAGATTTCAGTCTTCGTTGTGGTTCGACTTCGGTTGAATCTACTTCTACTTCTAAAAACAAAGGAAAAGATGCAGCAAGCAGTAGCACAAGTGTTTCTACAAGCAAGACAAGTGTTAGACTTATCACTGTTGACGAACTTGGTCTTTTGAAGCCTGGTGAAATTATTGTTTCCATGTTTAAAGAAAGTGCTATTCGAAGCACATTTACCTTTGCTCACAAAGCAAAAAATGTTTATCACATGGAACCAGTTGCAAAGAAATATCAACCTGCTCGCTATCTTGATGCTGAAGAAGTTTACTACGACATTAAAGAAAGAAACAGAAAGGTATTTAGAAAATAATAACTTGAATTTAGCCTATGATTTTTGATATCAATCACAAAAAAGTTTTACTAATAAAAAGTATAACTTTTTTTATTTTGCTAGTTTTAAAATGTTATAACGCTAAATTTTTTATTTTTAAAAAGGTGATTTTTGCTCAAAATCACCTTTTCATATATATAACCAAATTTAGTCGTCAAAATTTTCTCTATCAAAAATTTTATCATCAAAAAACTCTGCAATAGACATATTAAGCCCACAGGCAACTTGAAAAACTGTTCTAAGATTAACCCCACTGTTAGTCGCCCTCATCAACGATTTTAAAGTGTTGTGTGGCATGTTGATTTCTTTTTCAAGTCGATATTGAGAAATATTTTTTTCTTTTAATATATTTCTAATTCTTTCTGCAACTGCTTGGCTTAATTTCATTTTTTCTCCAGTTTTTGTTACAATTTATATTAATTTTTTATATAAGGACATAAAAACAACCCTATTTGCTTGCAAAGTATAAAAATTTTATGTAATATAAAAATAAACACAAATTTTTGTTTTGTTTACTTAAAGCAAAAGGTCATCAATGCTACAATTAAAATATTTTGCCATTTCTAAAAGGTTCCTCATTTGTGGTGCCATTCCACTTCTCCAATTTCTAATTGCATTATGAGTGAAATACATCTCTCGGCAAAATTGACGACCAGATATGTTTTTGTTCTTGATAAAAAATAACAAGTT
>CASEYA010000083.1 GCA_949291975.1 uncultured Christensenella sp. | reverse complement strand
TGGTGAACAAAAATAACAGAAATAAAGAGAGAGTTTTTTCTCTCTTTTTCTGTTTTATGTATTTCATGTCTAATTAAAAAATACCGCAAAACAAAATTATGGACTTAAAACATAAGCGCTTTTTAAGTTATGTTCACAGCAAAAATATCTTTTCTTGGCAAAAATATATTTTACTCAAAAAATTGTTGTCAAACAAATTATAAAAATTAGTTTAGCATAAAAAAACATAAAAACAAAAAACAAGCAAAGACAATATTGCATATAAAACTATATGAGTTTTTGGAGTGAATACATAAAAGATTTAAAGAATTTGCAAAAAGGTGGAGCAAAAGTTTATTCCATTGGCGAAAGTGTGCTTGGCAGACCCATTTTTTGTGTGCAGATTGGCGAAGGTGCGAAAAAATTGCTGGCTCAGTATGCAATTCACGCAAGAGAGCATATAACTTGCCACCTTGCAATTATGCAAGCAAAAAAATTGCTAAATGAAAATATTAATGGAACGGTTTTTATCTTGCCACTTGTAAATCCCGATGGTGTTTGTCTTGCTGTCGATGGAATTAAAAGTTTAAATCAAATAGATAAAGATTTAAGTCTAATTGACCAGCATTTTGCCTTTATAAAAAAGACTCCACCTTTAAGCATTATGGAAATAAACAGGCTAAAAAAATGGCTTTTAACAGAAAACAATTTTCCGCTTTGGAAGGCAAACATTCGTGGTGTTGACCTGAATGTGAACTTTGACGCACGCTGGGCAACAGGCAAACAAAATGTTTTTAAGCGTGGCAGGGAAAATTTTGTTGGAGCCGTTCCCGAAAGCGAGCCAGAAACCAAAGCACTTGTTCATTTTACTAAGGCCATAAGACCGCACATGACCATCAGTTATCACAGCAAAGGCGAAGTGATTTATTATAAATTTTTCCAAACAGGAAAATTTTTAAAACGAGACAAACAAATTGCAAAAGCCATTGCAACAATAACAGGCTATCGTCTTGCAAGTGGCAAAGGCAGTGCTGGTGGATATAAAGACTGGTGCGTTGAAAAGTTAAACATTCCCGCACTCACCATTGAAGTTGGAACAGACACCCTTTCTCATCCAATAGAAAAAGAATATCTTGATATGATTGCAAGACAAAACCAAAGTGTTTTGCAAAAATCACTTGCGCTTTTAAACTCTTTTAAGTTATAATGATAAAAGAGGTATGTTAAAGGTGGAATCACACATCTATTTTATGCAAGAGGCGCTTAAAGAAGCAAACAAGGCAAAACAAAAAGATGAAGTGCCTGTTGGCGCCGTGGTTGTAAAGGATGATAAAATTATTGCACGAGCGCACAATCAAAAAAACAGCAAAAAAAATGCACTTTTGCACGCAGAAATTTTAGCACTGGAAAAGGCACAGAAAAAACTGCAAGACTGGCACCTTTATGATTGCACTCTTTATGTTACCCTTGAGCCATGCCCAATGTGTGCTGGAGCATGCATTAATGCCCGAGTTGGCACTGTTGTTTTTGGTGCCTCAGACGAAAAAGCGGGCTGTTTTGGAAGTGTGTTTGATTTTTCACAGAAAAACACTTTTAATCACCGCCCCACAATTATAAAAGACATATTAAAAGAAGAATGTGCAAAAATTTTAAGTGATTTTTTTAAAAACAAGCGAGAAAAACAATAATTTATAGCAAAAATCAATTTTTAATTTAAAAAAGGAAATGTGAAAATGGAAATTAGAACAAGTGATATTGAACTTTTTGGAAGTGTGGAAAGCTTGATTGAAAGTTTAAAGCGTGAGCCAATTGATAATGATGTTGATGTGATAATTTTAAAAATCAACAACCCTGCTCTTTTTAGCGAAAAAAGTTATGATTTAGAAATTTTGGGCAAAAGTTTAACAAACTGGGTTAAACTTGCCTTTGACCAGTGCCCAATATCCGAAGTTGTTTGCGACATGAGTTCAGACATTCTTTCTGCCATTAAACCACATTTAAAAAACAAAAAATACACCGCTGTGTTCTATGCAGATACCCCTCTTCTTCAACGCAGAACCTTTCTTAACATTTTGGACTGGGTGCAAACAAAAAAGATGAATGTTTGCAAACTAGAGCGAGGTTGGGTGTTTGTAACAGATTTTATCAAAAACGCCGAAAAGATTTTTACCACCACCGAAGCGCACGATTTTGGCAAAGAAGACTTTTTGACCGTTTTCAATCTTTCTAACTTTGAACTTGCAGGGCAAATTTTAAAAGACAGAATTATAAACTTTCATCAACAAAATGGTGCCATAATTTTAGACCGCAAAACAACCTTTATTGATGCTGATGTAACCATAGAAAAAAATGCTGTTATATATCCAAACAACATAATTTCTGGAAACACCGTGATTGAAGAAGGAGCAAAAATTGAAAGTTTTTGCACCATAAAAGACAGTCGCATTGGCAAAAATGCTCTTGTATCAAATGCATACATTGAAAAAAGCGACATCAAGGAAAACACAAAAGTTGCGCCATTTTCTTGCATTATAAACGGAAATAAAAAGAGGTAAATAAGTGAAACTAATTTTTGGACTGGGTAACCCAGAAAAAGCATATGATAACACACCGCACAACCTTGGCTTTGCTGTGGT
>CASEYA010000082.1 GCA_949291975.1 uncultured Christensenella sp. | reverse complement strand
TTATATAAAAAGTAAAAATTAAAACTAAATAATATAAAATCAATTTTAATCAAATTAATCTTCACGTGTTCACAAAACATAAAGTTAAATGACTTAATTTCCCTAAAAAATTTATGTTTACTAATTAATATTAAAAGCAGTAAAAATCAAACATTTCTTCCAAAATAATCTAAATAAAAAATAAATTTTATAAAAATTTAATAATTTTTAAGTTTTTTCTTGATTTTTAATAAAAGTTGTTATATAATGGATACTATAAGCGGTCGTGGTGGAATTGGTAGACACGCAAGACTAAGGATCTTGTGGCAGAGATGCCGTGGAAGTTCGAGTCTTCTCGATCGCACCAAATAAAATGTTTTTATTTAAAGGAAAATATCGGGTTTTTGTCATAATTTTGTGATTTGCCCGATTTTTTTCGTTTTTATTGTTTTTTATTTAAAAAGCATTATCAAAATTTATGATAAAAAACACCATATAATTTAACTTTGTTATTAAAAGAAAAACACCACAAAAGTGGTGTCTGACAAAGACTGGCAAGTATTAAAAAATACTGCAATAAAATTGCGACTCCAAAGCCTCTTTGTCTGGTGTCCACTGATTGCGACACTGTCAATTAAGACCTCAAGGGAGTTTATAACATTAAACCATAGTCATTAAAGAAAGTCAAGCAATTTAATCAAAAAAATTTAAAGCAAAAAACTGATTTTTTAAAAATAATTTTATCTATGAAGTTCTATAAGTTTCCTTCTATTGCAAAATTCTTTTTCCCTATTGGTAAATATAGATTATTATGGCGAGATAAGATTTTTTGCATTATAAATTCTGCAATAACCGTTTGCCCCTTTTCATTTGGATGAATCCCATCATCACACATATAATCTAACATATTTGCAAGGTTAAGAAAAACACTTCTATAATCAAGAAATGAACAATTATTTTTTATTGCTGATTTTAAGCAGGCAACATTAAAAATTTCTTGATGTCTTGCAATATTTGTTAAATCATTGTGTAAAAACTGCAAAATTTTTTGTCCGTCATATTTAACAGATAAAACATTTTCAAAATATCTTTTTGAATCAATTGGAAAAACTGATGCAATCACAACTTTTACATTATTCATTTTTAATTTGTTTATGCTTTCTTCTAGGATGCATGAAAATTCTGCAAGCCCTGTTTTAGAGGTGTGAAAAGCATCTGGTTCTTTTTGAACTTCATCCCAGTTATAATCAGAATCATTACCACCCAACGCAAAAACCACCATGTTATTGTTATCATAGTTTATTTTTTCTAGATATTGGTCAATCATGCCCTTTTCATAGACTCTTTTCAAGGTTTGTCCAAAAGCAGATTTATTTTCAATTTCCAGCATAAAATTATTTTGCAATATATCAACAGCAGACGTGCTTAGTTTATCAATTTTTGTTCCATTAAGAAAAAGTCCTTTTGAGATAGAATCTCCAAAAACAGTTATTGTTGTGTTGTTTTGTGTCTTCATAACAATTCCCTCCTTTTCCGTTTATTACGCTTTCATTTTATTTTATTATATTATGCAAATCAATAGAAAATATCAAAAAATTTTTCTACTATTTAAAATGCAGAAAATAGAGAAAAATAAGCACTCTACTGTGGGTAGAATTGATAATTCTATAAATTATATAGTAAATTCAGTTGCGTTTTTGTTTTACATTTGTTAAAATGTAAACCATGGAATTAAACGAAATTATTGCGAAGAATTTAATTGCATACAGAAAACAAATGCAATTAACTCAGGCAGAACTTGCCGAAAAGATAAACTATTCTGATAAATCAATTTCAAAATGGGAACGTGGCGAAGGCGTTCCTGATATAATTATTTTAAAACAACTTGCTGATTTTTATGGAATTACTGTTAATGATTTTTTGAATGAAAGCGATAAAATAAAATCTATCAAGCGCAAAAGTTCAGGTTTTAACAAAAGAATTGTCATTATGCTTTTATCTGTTGGAATTGCTTGGCTTGTTGCAACTTTGGTTTTCATATGTCTAAATATTTTTCCAAACGATGTAAGAGATATGTCTTGGCTGGCGTTTATATATACAACAGCGGTATCTGCAATTATCCTAACAATTTTTTCTGGAATTTGGCAATATAAAATTTTAAATTTCTTTTCAATTTCAGCAATTTTTTGGACAATAACCCTATCTTTATATTTAAGCGTTTCTATATATAATGGTTGGCTTTTGTTTTTAATTCCTGCCACGCTTCAAGTGCTGTTAATTTTATGGTTCTTTTTGCAGAATGAAATTAAAAACAAATTTTTTAGAAGAAATAAAAAAACTGAGAATAAAAGAAATTCAAAAGAGATTAAAAAAGAGCAAAATTCAATATTTATTGCAAAAGATATTAAAAATGAACAAAACACAAACGAAAGCAATAATATAATTAAATAAGAAAAGCATAAAACTTTTACACATAAAATATAATAAAAAAGAGGATTAAAATGATAAAAATAATTTGCGATTCAACCGCATATATTCCAGCAAGTTATGTTAAAAAACATGATATAACAATTTTACCACTTACCGTAACTCTTAATGATGAAGAGTTTGTGGATGACGACATTTCAAGATATGATGAATTTTATGAGAAAGTTGAAAAGTCACCCAACCCACCTCAGACAAGTCAACCAAACTTGGAACTTATCCAAAATGCATTTCAAAAAGTAATCAACAACAATGATGAAGCAATTGTTTTAACAATTTCAAAAAGTTTAAGCGGAACATTTAACACTTGCACCATGGTAAAAAATGAACTTGACCACGAAAACAAAATTTCCATTATAGACAGCGGTAATGCCGCTCAAACTTTGTTTGGATATATAAAAGAAACAGTTAAAATGATTGAGAAAAATAAAAGCCGTGAAGAAATTGTTAAACATCTTTACGATTTACAAGAAAACAGCTTTATAAGTTTTGTGCCAGACAGTCTTGACGCATTAAAGCGTGGCGGACGAATTGGAAAACTTAACTTTTTAATTGGCAACATACTGAAAATAAAACCCATATTAACGTTTAAACAAGGTGTTTTGCAGTGTTCAAAAAAGGTTGTTGGAATGAAAATGGCAATTCACTCTTT
>CASEYA010000081.1 GCA_949291975.1 uncultured Christensenella sp. | reverse complement strand
TTGGGTAATTGGCACCATGGCAATTGCAAGAAGAGAAAAGCAAAGAAAAAAGGTTGCCATTAGTTTTAGTGTTTTGCTATCAAATGGACTGATTTTAAATTCCTTTTTTATTTGCATGGTTAGTTACTCCCTTTTATATTTTACAAACTTGTAACTTTGAGTTTTTTTAGATTAAGTTTTTTGCTGTTTGGTTTTTATTTGATAAAAATTTTAACTTTTTATTATAAACATATTTTTTAAATTTTGATGTTATATTTTTGTTGTTTTAACTTTTGTTTTCTGTTGCTATAAATTTTTTATTTCTAGTTTTTCAATGTTTTTAGTATTTATTGCACTTATAGATTTTTTAAGGTTTTTGCTTTTTTAACTTTTTTAACTGTTATAGGTGTTTAGTGATTATGCTTGTTTTATCTTGGCATTTTATGAGGATTCTTGTTTGAAAAAGTCCATTAAATTTAGTTTGCATTTGTCTGTTGTTTTTATACCTTTATTATACTATATTAAAAAATTAAAAAGCAAGTGATTTTGCTTGCTTTTCTTACTTTTTTGTGATTTGTGTTTGTTATAAAAACATCGTTTTGTGGTGTATTGTGCAATGTAAAAAACTTATTTTTTTGCCCATTTTTTTGTTCCATAATTTACTTTTATTAGTTTGTTTTTATTATAAAAAGAGTAAGAAAATCACCTACTCTTTTTAATTTTTTGGTATTATTTATAATAATTAGTTAACTTTTTTAATAAAGGTAATTATTTTTGTTAAACTGCTTGATAATGTTTGAAAGAAAAATTAGAACTCTTATTTTATCTATAAAACATCTTTTTCTGTGAGTCTGGTAAAAAGTGGTTCAAATTTTTCACGCTGTCCTGCGGTGATTGTTTGAATTTCCCATTTTGTGTTTGTTAAGCCAAAATATTTTCTAATTTTTTCGCAACAAAATGGCATAAAAGGTTCAAACAGCACAGACAGGTTTGCAATCACAAAAGCGCAAGTAAAGATAACATTGTTGAACTCTGTTTTATCCTCTTGCTTATAAAGTATCCAAGGCGCTTTGGCATCGTAGAACTTGTTTGCGGCATCAACAAGGTTAAAAACATAGGTTGTTGCTTCACGAAAATTTGTGTTTTCAATGGCTTGTGCTATTTTTATAAAAGTATCTTCTACCAACGCTTTGATTTCGCTGTCTATTTTGCCCTCTGGAATATAACCATCAAGCCCCTTATAGTTGAGTGTTCTGTTTACAAAATTTGCAAACTTGTTTACAATTTCTCCATTGTGCAGTGCGTGATAGTCTGCAAAGGTAAAGTTTGAATCCTTGTGCTCTGGCCCGTTCTCAATGCAGAAAAGGCGCAAACTGTCTGGGTCAAATTTTTCAAGCATTTGAAGCATTGGCCAACCATTGCCTTTGCTTTTGCTAATTTTTTCGCCGTTTACATTCATAAACTCGGTTGCCACGCATTTGTTTGGCAAGAAAAAGTTTTGTTTGCAGGCAAGCAAAAGTGCAGGAAAAATGATGGTGTGAAAAACAATGTTATCTTTTCCGTGGCACATATAGATAAGGTTGGAACCGTCTTTGTGGTCGCACCAAAAGTCTTGCCAGTTGAGATTGTGCTCATCACAATATTTCATCACTGCGCTGACATAACCCCAAACAGCTTCAACCCAAACATAGATTTTTTTATCATCAAAACCCGGAAGTGGCACATCAATTCCCCAGTTTAAATCACGGGTTACAGCACGGTCAACAAGCCCTTCTTTTAAGAATTTTTCAGTTTCGTTAATGCTGTTTTTACGCCAATATTTTTTACAGTTTTCAAGATGTTGTTTCATCTGTGGCTCAAATTTTGAAAGCGCAAAATAAAGGTTGGTGTTCTCTTTTATTTCAGTTTCTCCACCACAGATGCGACATTTACATTTTAATAAATCTTGTGTTTGAAAAACATAGCCACAGTGGTCGCACTGGTCGCCCTTGCTTATGCCAGCACATTTTGGGCAGATAACTTCAACCTCTCGGTCATAGACAAACTTGTTACATTTTGGGCAGAAAGAAGCAAGTTCTGTTTTTGGATAGATATATCCATTTTCATAAATTCTTAAAAACATTTCTTTTGCTTTTTCATGATGATATGGCGAAGCGGTCAGCGTATAGCAATCATAACTGAACCCCATTTTTTCAAAAACTTCGGTGTATTGCTTGTGATAGCGATTCACAATTTCTTCTGGCGTGGTTTTTTCTCTGATTGCACGCTCGGTGGTTGGCGTTCCGTGGCAGTCTGTTCCACTGACAAAGCAAACATCATCACCCTTTAATCTATGATATCTTGCAAGCACATCTCCACTGATATATGCACTGATGTGACCCAAGTGAATATCACTGTTTGCATATGTCCAAGCATTTCCTATTACAACTTTTTGTTTCATTTTTCACCTCTTTTGTTAATTGTATCAAAAAATATAACAAAAGTAAATAAAAAGAATAAAAATGCTTGATATTCTTTACAAATGGCAAAAAAATAAATCTAAATTAAAAAATTAAACACTTTTCTGTTAACGTTTTAGCCCTTTTGTTTTTAGTAATAAAAAACTTTTTACCTTTATAAAAAACACAAAATGATTACTAAATTATTATATATAAACAAAAAAAGTGCAATATAATTTATATCACACTTTTTGTTGAAAAATCTTAAAATTACAAACATATTTAACATAAAAAATTATGCTGGTGTTGGACTGGTTTGATTTTTTGCGTTATTTGTTTTTGAATTTAGAACAAAAGAATATGCAGAAATATCTTTTTTGATGTCATTAACTGATTGTTGTATCTTTTTTACTGATACAGGCTTGTGAATGACTTCTCGGTGTTGCATGATTTCAATGCTATCCATTCTTGCTTCGCTGATATCATTTCTCAGTGTTCGAACAACGGTATCTAACAAAATTTGCCATGATTCCTCTTGTGGTTGAACATCTCGTGAAAGTGACATCAACGCAAAACCCAACTCACAATATATATCACGAAGTTTTTTTACCTTTTCCCTGCTTGCAAAATCATCTGCCAAAATTGGCTCTGCAACAAAAGAAAGGTCATTTGACAGTTTACAAACATTTTTTGCTCTTTGCATTGGTGTTTGATACATTGTTTCTGATGTTTTTATAAATTCATCATTTTTGCTGAAACCCTTTATAAATTCGCCAACAAGAACATCCTCTTTTTTTGGAAGTTCAAATTTAACTGCAGCATAGAAATCTCCGCACAAAACACCCTTTATGCTTAGATTTGGTTTGTTTGGATTATCTGTTACCGCCGTTATTAAGATATCGCACTCATCAAAATCAGCCATTTAACACACCCCTAGAAATTATATTATTCACTTAAAAGTTTTGCCATTATGTTTTGCCACAATTTTCTTGTTTGTCTTGTTATCTTGATTTCTTCAAAGTTTTTGTTCATATATGTTTTAACACGCTTTGCAAGTTCATCACGGAAATTATCTGGCAATGAATAGTTGTTTTCTTTTGCATAACTTCTAAGTTGTTCAACAAAAGGAAGTCCTGTGTCTAGTTCAAAACTTGAATCAAGAATTCTTATCAAATAACTTCCTGCAGCCTTTGCAAAAATCTCGTATGGAATAACATCTTCCAAAGTTTCGAACTTACCAAACTCATCAAGTTTGAGAATGCTCTCTTCATCGTCTTTATATGTTTTAGACAAAAGATAGTTTTCCATTTTATCAGAAATATTGCTGTCTGTTAAGAATACCTTTGGCAAAGAACGGCCATCAGCCAAAATTTGTGCTGTTCCTTCTAGACCATTTACCCCCGCACTGACAAAAACGACATCATTTTTCGACTTAACCTTGCCTTTTCCAGACAAGAAGTTTTTGATTGCGGTAAGCAAATATTGTTCTGCGGTGCTTAGAACAATGATTGGTGTGCTGTTTGAAAGAATTGAGCGAGAAAGTTCAATTCCAACCGCACTTTTAACAGGAAGCAAAGATGCTTCGTTTGAATGTTCTTCGTTAAGTTTAAGGTCGCTGGATACAACGCTGTGTCCGCTTTTATCTTTATATACAATTTTTGCACGGTTTAGTTGTGATGTTGGAATCATAAAACTTGAATGGGTGGTATAGATAATTTGATTGTTTTTGGAAAGGTCTTCCATAAATCTAACAAGGTCTTGTTGTGCAAGGCTGTGCAAGGTCATTCCACTTTCATCAAGAAGCAAAATGGTGTTTGTATAAAACAATTTGCTTTCAAGCGAGAACACCAAGAAGAAAGACAAGAACCATTGCATTCCAACACTGCGTTCTTCAAGTGGAGCGCTGTTGCCAGATGAATCTGTGACCCAAATTCTAAGGCTGTCACCTTCGAATGTGAATTTAAACTTGTAATCACCCTGTCTCCACATCTGTGAAAATTCACGGCTTAATCTCTCACCTGCCTGGTCAAAAAGTTTTTGATATTCCTCTTTCTTTTGTGTCAAAGCAAAAAGTTGTGCAGCTGTAACATGAGATGCGGTTGCATTGCTGAACAAAAGAGGTAAATCTTCACGAAGCATTTCTGGGGTTATTCCAACATAGAGAAGCAAAAGTTTGATTGTTCTCTTTTTGGCTGGCAGAAGTGCATTAACTCCGCTTTTATTGAATTTGCTGAGCATTTGAGGAAGATAGATGTTGCTGTCTAAATTTCCATAGTTGCTGTAATAAATAAAGCCTGGCATAATCTTTAAAATGAAGTTGTGCAGTCTTTGAGCCTTGTCTGCGGGAACAGTAATTGGAACTTCAACGGTATATTTTCCACAAAGTGTTCTTGATACAACACAGGTATCAAAAGGCTTTAAGGTTGGAAAATATTTTTTCAAAAGCGCCAAATCTCTTGGTTCCAACTTGAATTTTGCAGAAATAAACTCTGGCAATTCATCCGCTTCCATAAGTTCTTCAAAGCGGTCTCTTGGAAGGTCGTTATGTAAAATTCTGTTATCAGACTGAAAAGCTGGTTTAAGTTTCCAAAGGGCTTTTAAAAGGTTACTTTTTCCCGCCTCGTTTACGCCTGCAATTGCGGTTATATCTTGGCAACTTATCCAACCTGAATCAATAAAAGAACGAAAGTTTTGCACTCTAAAAAGTTTTAGTTTCATAATTATCAGTATCCTTTTGCTTAAAATAAAAAACAAGATTAAATTACTAAAAAGACTGCATCAAAGTTTCCCGACCATGTGATGCGGCTCCCATTTTTAGTAAAATTAGTCTTGCTTGTAACCAATTTGAAATTATTATAACACACTATAAGACTTTTGGCAATAAAAATAACAAAAAAAGAGTTATAAAACTCTTTTTAATTAAGGTTGAACAACAAATGAGCCTGTTGAAAAACCTTCACAAACATTATAAAGATTGATTAAATTTGCATAAATTGTGATGTTATAATATGAAGATGTTGTGCTTGGACTACCAGAAGAACTGGAATAGATGTAGATTTTATATTCTCCAACTTCGTTTGAGTTATCAGCAAATAAGCCTATTTTATTATAAGTTACAGCACGACCATCTGGGTTAAAATATTGTGAACCATCTGGGTTATAAAGTGTTTGTGTTTCTTTCCACGTAAACTCAATGTAATAGCCACCTGTTTGTTGTTTTAGGCTGTTTATGCTTTGTGAACTTGTGCTTTTGTTAATTTCAACTTCCTTGCCAGAAAGACCATAGAAAAGTGATTGCATAACAGTGAATGTGCCAAGTTCATTAAAAGAACTGTTTACGCTGTTAAAATCTGTTTGCTTACCTGTGTCATCTGCTGTCATGTTATAAACACTTAAAGTGCTGTCTTCATATTTATATACTGCAATTTGCCCAGTTGGTCTGTCAAAACTTTGCGCAAGTTTTACTGGAACAAAGGATAAAATAATCACAACCACAATTAGCACACTGATTATTGCAAGCCCAATATAGCCTATAATTTGTCCTGTTTTCATAATTTCCTCGTTTTTAAAATTTCGCTTATGTTTCTTTATTATATAATAAGATTTAGTTTAGGTCAAGCAAATTATTCATCATTTTTTGTTTGCTTGTTTTTTGCTTTTGACGGCTTCTTTTTTGCCTCTTCTTTTATGATGGTCTTTTCGCCAACGTTTGCTGTGTTTTCATCTTGAACTTCGGTTGAGTGCACTTCTGTTGACTGTGCCTTTACCTCTTTTGCGTCATAACTTTGTTTTTCACTGCTCTTTTTTGATGCAACTTCTTGTTTTGGCTTTTGAACCTCTTCAATGTTTGCATTGTTGAATGCCATCATTGCTGTTTCACGCAAAATGCGTTCACGCTCTTCTTTTTCCTTTCGTTCTTGCTCGTCTTTTGCAATTTTTGCCTCTCGAGCTTGTTTGTTTTCTTCTTCTTTTTGCTTTTCACGCTCGTTAATGGAATCAATAACCTCTTTTGCACTTTTACCTGCAAGAATCATGTCTACCTCGGTTGAATAGATTGTTTCTTTTTCCATTAAAACTTCAACCATTGTTTCAAGTTCTTTGCGGTGTTTTTCCAAGGTGTCAATTGCTGATTTAAGAGAGTTATCTATGATTGTTTTAACTTCTGCATCAATTATTTCGGCTGTTTTTTCACTGAAATTATTGTGCGCTTGAAAATCTCTGCCAAGGAAAAGTTCTTCCCCACCAGAATAGCAAACAGAACCAAGGCGTGCACTCATTCCAAATTCTGTTACCATTTTTCTTGCAAGATTTGTTGCTTGCTTGATGTCATTTGACGCACCAGTTGCAACTCTGTTATAAATTATCAATTCTGCTGCACGACCACCCATTGCAACATCAATTTGGTCAATGAGTTGTTCTTTGGTATACTGAGTTAAATCTTTTTCTGGCGAAGGCATGGTGTAGCCACCGCTTACCCCACGAGGAACAATGCTTACCTCGTGAACTTTTAGTTCAACATTCTTTCTTGTTCTGCTCACGATTGCATGGCCTGCTTCGTGATATGCGGTGTTTTTCTTGTCTTCTTCACTTACAACATGACTTCTTTTTTGTGGCCCCATTGCTGTTTTCACAATGCCTTCCATGATGTCATTTTGAGTGATAATTGAGCGCTCATCACGAGCAGCCAAAATTGCAGCCTCGTTGATGATGTTCTCAATGTCGGCACCCGTTGTTCCCGGCCCCAAGTGGCGAGCAATGCCTGCATAGTTTATATTGCTTGCCATTGGTTTATCCTTTGTATAAAGTCTTAAAATCTTCTCACGAGCAGAAACATCTGGATATCCAACAGTTATTCTGCGGTCAAAACGACCAGCACGCAAAAGTGCAGGGTCAAGCACATCTGGACGGTTTGTTGCAGCAATCACAATGATGCCTTCGCTGGACTCAAAACCATCCATTTGAACAAGAAGTTGATTAAGTGTCTGTTCACGCTCGTCGTTGGTGTTTCCAAGTCCTGTGCCACGCTGTCTTCCAACAGCATCAATCTCATCAATAAAGATTAAGCAAGGGCTGTTTTTCTTTGCTGTTTCAAACAAATCACGAACTCTTGCAGCACCCACACCAACAAACATCTCAACAAAATCACTTCCTGTGATGCTGAAAAATGGCACGCCTGCTTCGCCCGCAATTGCCTTTCCAAGAAGGGTTTTACCCGTTCCTGGAGGTCCAACCATCAAAACGCCTTTTGGAATTCTTGCTCCAAGGTCAGTGAATTTCTTTGGATTTTTCAAGAACTCAACAATTTCTTGCATTTCAACCTTTTCTTCTTCGCAACCCGCAACATCTTTAAAGCGAACTTTTAAGTTTGTTTCTACACGAGCCTTGTTGCGACCAAAGTCCATGTTCTTTCCGCTCATTTTGTTGAATGCTCGGAAAATAAACACAGCAATGGCAATGATTAATGCAATATAGATAAATGGCCAAATTTGTGAAATCCAACTTTCACCCTGTTGCTGTCCGTCATACCAAATATCAACACCTTCGCCATTTGATTCGTTATAGGTTCTTATGGTTTCTTTAATGGTTGCAATATCGTCTGACACATTAACAGTAAAATAGAAGTCATAAACCCCACCATTTTGTGCAATAAAATCCTCTAAACTAACTTCGTTCTTTCCAGAAGCCTCGGTATATACCCCTCGCACAGTATCGCCATAGAAATATACACCAGCGACAATTTGTTCACTTATTGCTTGGTCAAAATCGCTTTGAGTTATCTTTTTGTTATCCGTTCTTGGCCAAAACGAAATAATTAAAATGATAATCAAAAAAGCACAGAGAAGCACAGTAAAAAACGGAAATTGTCTCTTTTGTTCAACATTATTATTTTGCTCCACAAATTCCTCCTGCAAATAATATTAGATTTTACTATTATAGCACTATCTTATGCAAAAATCAATTATATTTAAAACCTTTTTTTGTCTATAAGTATAAACTTTTATTAAGATATTTTTTCTTTTTATATATTTTTTATGCTAAAAATAAATTAAAACAAAAATACCTTTGCCAAAAAGGCAAAAGTAATTTTAAAAAATTTAGTTTGATATTTTCGACTTTCTTTAAAGATAAAATTTTAAAAATTGTTTTAAATTATGAAAATTTATAAAATTTACTATTATTAAAAAATTAACCATATTTCATTTTAAAATGATTTATTTTTATTAAAGTAAAATGCAAATAATTCCACCTTTCCCCTCGTTTACAATTCTTGTTAAAGTTTTTCGCATTTTCTTTTGCGCCTCAACTGGCATTGCATTGATTTTGCCACTTAGCCCTTCGGTCATCAGTTGATGCATTGACTTGCCAAACATATTTGCTTCCCAAATTCCATTTGGGTTGTTTTTGCCTTGCTCGCTTAGATATTCAACCAAATCTTGCGATTGTTTTTCCGAGCCAACCATTGGGCTGATTTCACTTTCAACATCAACACGCATAATGTGCAAACTTGGAGCAGTTGCACGCAAACGAACGCCATATCTGCCTGCGCCCTGCTTTACAATTTCTGGCTCTTCAAACTGCATTTCACTTACATCAGGAATAACAACGCCATAGCCCGTTTCTTCAACTTGGTCAAGCGCATCTTTCATTTTATCATATTTTTGTTTTGCAACAGACAGAACTTTCATTTTAGACACAAGGTCAAAATCATTTTTTATCTCCATGTTACATTCAGCACTTAAAACCTCGTAGAACAAATTTTCCTTTGGAACAAGGTCAAATAAAATTTTACCCTTTCCAAGTTCCACTCCTGAAAACATCAGTGGCTCAAATCTTTCGCTATCGGCGAACATGACTGTTTTTTTGTCAAAATCACCAATTTTTTCAATTCCACTGCCAACTTTTATCAGTTCTTTGCTGATTTCGCCTATTATTTCACTGTTAAATGGAAGTGCTGTCAACCATTTTGGCATTTTTAACTCAATTCCAACAAGTGCAAATTCATTAAGCATTTTTTCGAAAACCTCTTCAACCTCTTTTTCTTCCATAACGGTGGCGTCAAGAGCAACAACACCAACTTTATGTTTTTTCTCTAGGTTTTTAACAAGTTCTTTTGTGCTTTCTGCGTTTGGATTTTTTGAGTTTACAACCATAACAAAAGGCTTTTGATATTCTTTTAATTCTCGAACCAAACGATTTTCAACAGGAACAAAGTTTTCTCTTGGAATGTCCCCAAAAGAACCGTCTGTTGTCATCAAAATAGCAATGGTAGAGTGGTCTTTTACAACTTTTTGTGTTCCATATTCGGCAGCATCTTCAAAAGGCATGGCTTCCTTGCTCCAAGGTGTTTTGACCATTCTTGGCTTGCCATCTTGCAAATGTCCATTTGCTCCTTCAATCAAATAGCCCACACAATCAATCATTTTAACATTCATTTTGATATTGCCTGCAATTTGCACCTCCACACTTTCTGCTGGCACAAATTTTGGTTGCGTTGTCATGATTGCTGTTCCATCGGCACTTTGCGGAAGTTCATCAATGGCGCACGCCTTTGAATTGCTGTTTGCAATTTTTGGAATGACAAACTCCTCCATAAATCGTGTGATAAAAGTAGATTTTCCAACACGAACAGGCCCAACAACACCAACATATATATCTCCACTTGTGCGTGTGGCAATGTCTTTATAAATATTCTTGCTTTCCATAAAGTCTCCTTTTTTAAGATATATTAAAAAGTATGC
>CASEYA010000080.1 GCA_949291975.1 uncultured Christensenella sp. | reverse complement strand
TTGCCTTTGAGTTAACTTTTGAACTACTTGCTTCTTTAACAAGGCTTGCACCCTCAGCAAATGTTAAACTTGCTGTTGAGTGAACTGTTAATTGTTGTTTACTTGCAACGATGATTGTTTTTCCTGCTGGAACAATCAAGTTAACATTTTGTAATATAAGCTTGCTGTTTATACGAATTGTATCATTTGTGCCCACTAATGCTTGTTGGAATTGTTTAAGAGTTGTAACATTTTCAGGAACCATGATTGTTACAGCATAGCGTGCAACTGAGTTATAGTTATTTCCACCAGAAATGCTTGCGTATCTGATGTTTTCACCAGCAACAAGTGGTGTGTTGTAGTCTGCATCCTCGGTGTCCCAAGTTAATGTTCCAAAATAACTTGGTCTTTCTGCCACTTCGATGTCAGCAACTGTTGTTGTTCCTGCAACCACTCCAAGTTCAGCACCTGCAAGTTCAATTGGACCAGTAAAGTTGATTTTGTTTACAGTGATTTGTGCTGTCTTTGTTTGTCCAGCATAATCATTAATACCTGTGATTGTCAATCTGTAAAGACCAGCAGTTGCTCCAACATAACTAACTGTGTCCCACGTCTCAACATCTCCAGCAGTACCTGTTACTTTTTTATATTGTTCCCATTTAACAGTGTAATCTTGGCCTTCAGTCAATTTTCCAACAACAAATTCTGGTGTTACATCATCACCTGTTTGATGTGACAAAGATGGGTCTGTTATTGAAAAGTCAACGTTTTCGAAGTCTTCCATTTCAGGAAGAATGAAGCCACCATCAACTGTTACTTTAACTGTAAGAACATTATAATTGTTTGTGTCTTCTGGTGTGTAGATTGCGTCATATACATTTTCACCTGTTGTGATAACTGTTTCGCCGTTTGCCCAAGCAAAACCTTCTGGAAGGCTGATTTCAGCAAGTGTTGTGTGAACATCAAAAGCGTTTTCGAATGTTGGTGCTGAAACTTGTGGGTCAGCCTTTGCAATTGTGAACATAACTGGCTCACTTACTATGTCTTGATGACCTGTTAAACCTCTAACAAATCCTCTAACATAGTATGTTCCAGCATTTGTTGGAACTGCTGATGAATAAGCGCCGTCTGCTGATGTGCTGTATTCATAGTGAACTGTTCCGTTTGCTGCGGTCAAGCCTGTTGGTTCGTTTGGCTCTTCACCATATGTCCAACCTTCAAGTGATAAATTATCCTTAGTAAATGAGTTCTGTGATGCTGAAACATTAATTGAAACAACTATTCCTGTTGTGTTATTGTAGTTTGCTGCATCCTCTGCAGTGTATTTAACAGTGTGAGTAGCTGAGCCAATGTTTCCAACCAAAGTGGTGTCAGCATCTTCTTCCCATTCAAATCCTGCTGGAAGTTGAACTTCAGAAAGTGTTTGACCAAATATTGCTGTTAAACCTGTTGGCGCTTGAAGTGTTGCTTTGTTAACTGTCAAAGTAACCTCAATGCCTGTGATGGTGTTATAGTTATTTGTATCCTCTGGTGTATATGTAACCTTGAATGTGTGAGTTCCCGCATTTCCAACTGATGTTGTAAGTGGGTCTTCCCAACTAAAACCGTCTGGCAGTGTTACATCTGCCAAAGTTTGCCCATATGTTGCTGTTAGGTTTGTTGGAACATCATATTTTGGATCCTGCTTACCACAAGCAGTAAAAACTATGGCACACATAAGCACCAAGCCCAAAGAAATGACAGCCATCAAAACCTTAGACAGAACATTACTTTTTGCATTTGTCATTTTTACCTCTCCTTTTATGAGTTTAATAGAATGATAGCATAGCAAAATAAAATAAGTCAAGCAAAAAACAAGTTAATTTTGAAAAAATATTTTTTGATTTTTAGACCATGTTTTTTCTTGTTGTAAGCAAAATTGTTTTACACAATTTATCACTGCGCCATCATTTTTAAGCCTGCCATTTTTCATTCTTTTATATAAAGAAAAAAGGCGCCTTATATATCTTATTATGATTGAAAAACAGAAAAATATCATAAATTTTATTAATTTTTTAAAAAATGACATATCTTTACATTAACTTTTTTAAATCAGTTTTTTAGACAACATTTATTAGATAACTTTGTTTAATTTTATGTTCCTAGTTTTTATTAAGTTAAAACGGTTTTAGAAATACTTTTCACTCTGCAATTTTTAAAAGTAGTTATCGAAAAGTTTTATGCCGAAAAGTAGAAATCCTTTTCTCATTTGTTCTGCCAGTTTCAAAAAGGTTGTGCAACTTTTTATCAAACGAAAATGCAAACTTTTATAAAAACAATTTATCGCAAAAAAACAAATAAAAAAATTTTATTAAAAATTTCTTTAATTAAAACTTGATATAAAAACTATATAAAAAGGAAATTTGCAAAAATTTTATTAAAAAAACAGCATTTTTGCTGTTTTTTATGTGTAAAAATTAGATTTTGTTATCTTTTATAATTATTTTTCTATCTTTTATTTCAAAAATAATATTGGTTGTTTTATGTAAAAAATCTTTATCATGGCTAACCAAAACAAGTGTTCCATTAAACCCTTCAAGCACCTTTTCAAGATGTTTTTTGTTGGCAATGTCAAGATGATTTGTTGGTTCATCAAGGAACAACACATTAGCATCACTAAGTATGACTTCAGCAAGTTTAATTCTCATTTTTTCGCCAGAACTTAACTTTTCAATCTTTGTATTAAAACGAGTTTTATCAATTTTCATAGTGCAAAGATTAAGCAAAAAATTTGTTCGAAATTCTTTGTCTTTGCTTTGACTTAGTTCGTTTATTGTTTTGTCAAAATCAAGGTCATAAATATCTTGCCTCATCAAACAACCCTTCACACTTGGAGCAACAAAAAGTTTTCCATCAAAATCGGTTTTACCAAGAAGAATGTT
>CASEYA010000079.1 GCA_949291975.1 uncultured Christensenella sp. | reverse complement strand
GCATTTCACAAAGTCAAAATTACCGATGAAGCAATTGAAGCTGCAGCAACACTCAGCGACCGATATATAATGGATAGGTCTTTGCCAGATAAAGCAATTGACCTTGTTGATGAGGCAAGTGCAAGAGCAAAGGTCAGTGGCATGACCGTTCCTCTTCCATTAAAAGAGAAAAAGTTAGAAATAGAACAGTTGGAACAAAGCAAAAAAGAGGCAATCATTGCGCAAAACTTTGAAAAAGCAGCATCAATCAGAGATAAAATTGGCATTGCTCAAGATGAGTTTGAGCAGATGAAAAGAGAACTAGAAGAAGAAAAAAGCGGGAAAATGGTATCAATTGGCTTTGATGATATTGCAAGGGTGGTTAGTTCTTGGACGCACATTCCAGTTTCAAAACTTACCACAACAGAAAAAGAAAAGTTGTTAAATCTTGAAAACATTCTTCACAAGCGTGTAATTGGTCAAGACGAGGCAGTTACCAGCGTTTCCAAGGCAATAAGGCGAGCAAGGGCGGGGCTTAAAGACCCTAACAGACCAATTGGAACATTTTTGTTCATTGGCCCAACTGGTGTTGGAAAAACCGAACTCAGCAAAGCACTTGCAGAGGCGCTTTTTGATGATGAAAATCAAATCATCAGGCTTGATATGAGTGAATATATGGAGGCGCATTCTGTTAGTAAAATCATTGGTTCGCCTCCAGGATATGTTGGTCACGAAGATGCTGGACAACTTACCGAGCAGGTTAGAAGAAAGCCATATTCCGTTGTTTTGTTTGATGAAATTGAAAAAGCTCATCCAGATGTTTTTAACATTCTGCTTCAAATTCTTGACGACGGACGACTTACAGACAGCCATGGCAGAGTTGTAAGTTTTAAAAATACTGTTATCATCATGACCAGTAATGCTGGCGTAAGTGACGAGGCATACAAGAAAAACAGACAGCAATATCAAGTGGCAACCTCACCAGAAGAACAACAGGAACTTGATAAGCAAGCAGAAAGCATTTTGCTTGCTGCAATAAAAATAAAGTTTAGACCAGAGTTTTTAAACAGAATAGACAGCATTGTAACATTTAAAACACTAACAAGGGTTGAACTTGCTCTTGTGGCAAAAATTCTTATCACAAAACTTTCAAACAAACTCAAAGGACAAAACATAGAAATCAAACTAACAGAAAATGCTCTTAGATATCTTGTTGATAAAGGTTATAACTTTGAATGGGGGGCAAGACCTCTTCGACGGGTAATTGAGCAAGATATTGAAGATAAACTTGCTGATGAGATTTTAACAAACAAAATTGAAAATGGTGCTCGTGTAACCATTGATGAAAAAGATGGTGCGTTAAAACTTAGGATAAGTCAAATGAAATCAGACCAATTGTTTGACTAGCCAAAGTTTTTGTGATAAAATATACATTATTAAAAGGGGTGAATTATGAACATTCAAATTTCAGCAAAAAACTATGTTGTAAGTAATAAACTTAGAGACATAATTGAAAAGAAGGTTGAAAGACTTGAACGCTATTTCAGCGATGATGCAGATGTTCGAATTTTCTGCAAAAAGGAAAAGGACCTTTGCAAACTTGAATTAACAATCAAAGATGGTGGACTTTTGTTCAGAAGCGAAGTTGCCAGTGATAGTATGTATCAAAACATTGATATGGCACTTCCAAAAGTTGAAAAACAAATTATCAAATATAGTTCAAAACTAAAAGACAAATTCCACAAGCAAAGTGCAATTGATGCAAGAGATTGGCTCTATTTTGAAGAGGAAGAGCCACTTCCACCAATTCCACAAGGTGTGAACAAATTTAAAAGTTTTGATATTGTTCCACTTTCTGTTGAAGATGCGCAAATGTATCTTGAAAACAGCGACCACGCTTTCTACATCTATCTTAACAACGAAACAGGAAAGGTTAACATAATGTATAAGCGCACAATGGGTGGCTATGGTATTATTGAACCAATATATTAATAAAGAAATTTATTTATAAGAATTAAAATGATATGCCACTGTCTTTTTTTTGTTTTAAAATCAGTTAATATTGTAAAAGTTATTATATTTTTAATTTAAAAATTGTTTAATGTCACAAAGTGCTTGTATGTCAGTTGCAACCTGCTTTATAAGCATAATTTTTATAAAATCTTTAAAAATTTTAAAAACTAATGCAAAATTATTTGCTAAAAAAATTAAAATTAGATATACTATAAAAAATAAAAAAACAGGAGAAAAATCATGGAAGAACAAAAAACCTTTTCAAAAAGTAAAAAAATAATGGTGTTATGT
>CASEYA010000078.1 GCA_949291975.1 uncultured Christensenella sp. | reverse complement strand
TTGTTTTTAAAGCGTAAATCACTTGAACCAAAGTTTACCATTGCATCAAAGCCCATTTGAACATATGAACTTGCAAGGCTGTGAGGGTGAACCTCTAGAATTTCGACACCAGCAAGCAAAAGTGCGTTATAGAGAGTGGTGCTAACCTGACAAACACCTCCCCCAAAAGCCTCTGTGTATTCGTTGTTTAAAATTATGTTTGCTTCTTTATATCCCTGTTCTTTTGTTCTTCTGCCCGTTGTTTTGTTAAAGGAATACTCAACATCAGGTTGTAAAACAAGCCCATTAAATTGTTTCATGGCAAGTTCAATGTTGCTTTTTCTGTTTTGTGAACTTGAAGCATAATTTGTTTCAAATTTTGATTTTAACTGTGTTTGTTTTATAAGCATATCTTTTGTTACTTCGGGTCTAATCATCTTTGGTTCAACCTTGAAGTTTATCTGGCTTGAATTTTTTAATTTATGCAAAAGGTCAGCATAAAACTTTTCTTTTTCAAGCAAAAAGCCTGTTTGCTCTTTTTGGTAAGTAAAATATGGCTTTCTGTTTGGATTAAAACTTAGTGTGGCGTTTTTAACTGGGGTATCTATATCTTTTTTTATTTTATCAACAATTTCTCTTAGACCATAAAAGGTATAATCAAAAGCATCTTGGTATGAAAAGCCCATTTCATGAATTTTTTCAATTAAATTTGCTCGAACTTTGTGGTTTGACAATCTGCCATTTTTTTGTGCTTTTTCAAAGTTTGTGAAAACCTTTGTTTTATCCAAAATAAAATTATCATTCCACACATAACTTTTTCCATTATAAGAAAAAGTCATGGAAACATAATCTTGCTCATTATAACTTCCACCAACAAAAATGAGTGTAACAATTAAAAATAAAACAAAAAAAGTTTTGCGCAACCTGTAACTCCCCTTTTTTGTATTATTTGTAATAGATTGAAATTTATGTGTTTAAAAAGAAAAAGTCTTGGTTTGTGTCAAGACTTTTATTTTTTTTGTAATAATAATTGTTGTTTTTTTGCAACCAATTTTTCCTGTGATGTTGGCAACAATTCAATTTGCCTTTGTGCAAACTCTTCGGGAATGATTTGTTGTGTTAAAAGAATTAAAATCTGTTTTTTCCTAAAACTTGCAATATCAAGCTGAGTGCTGATTGGTAAAAGTAAAATTATTTTTTTAATTATAAAATTGTTAAGCATCTCAAAATTCAGAACATTGCTTACAAGTAATTTTTTGCTTACACCATTATACCAGTTATCTACAACTTTATCAAAATCTTCGCTTGAAACAAATTCTGTTTTATAATTCTCCAAAAAATCAAGCATATCTTCTTTGTTTGTAAAAAACTTTTCAATTTTCTTTCGAGTTAATAAAATTGTTTGAGGTATTTCCAGCGCTTTAATTCCCTCAATAATGTGAAAGTCGCTCGACTTGAATTGTGCATCACCACCATAAAGATTGGCAGGATTTTTATCCCGCATCAAAGAAACTCTATTCCCATAAAGCCCTTTTCCAAATATAAACTTTTCAAAACTATAACCACAAGTTAAAGCATAACCCAAATGCTCCAGCGCTTGATTATTTGTAAACATTTTTGAAATCATACTTTTTCCTTAAATCAACTTAAATCAATTGTAAATCGTGTTTTCTGAGCGCCATCACCCTCGTAGACAGCATCAACCAAAAGAACAATTGTGCCTTTTTCTTTTTCAACATCTTCATATTTTGTTGCTGGTTCAATTTCACCATTATATTCCATTGCACAGCGACAATATACTTCCAAAAACTCTTTCGCTCTTATAAAAGCATCTTCAACAGAGACACCCTCTGTGCATATGTTCACATCATTTAAAATTATGGTATAACCTCTGTTCTCAACATCTTTATAAAGAACTGCTGGAAAAATGAATTGTTGCATATATTAAATTCCCCTTTTAAAATAGATTGAACATCAAACCAAAACTGAAGCCTGTGTTAACTGCAAGCAAAGCAACACTTATAAGAAGCCATAATATGTTATAGGCACAGGCCATGCTGTTGAGTTCATTTTTTGCTCTAACCAAAGAAGCTGCTTTTCTTGATTTACCAACATAAACAAGCCCAACAATTGAAAAAGCAATTGAAGCAAGATATGGTATTCCAGCATAGACGCTTGTCCACCCCAAAAGCGAACAAAGAACAACGGTGTGAAGCAAAATTCCCAGCGAACCAATACTATACCAGAAAGCCACACCTGCTATATGCTCGATTTCACCAACTTCTTGGATATTTTCTATCTTATCATCAACACTATCAAAATACCCCATTAGAACAACTCCTTTTTTTATTATATATTTTTTCACTTATTTTGGCAAATAAATTAAAGCAATTTTTTATTTTTTTATGAAAAAATAGCATCAATTATTATTTTTTTGCTCACAAAATTAAAAATATTCAAGTTTTTATTTTAAAATAAAGAAATATTTTTAAAAATTGGTAACGCAAAGTTAAGTTTTTTCATAGTATGAGATAGAACCTTTTACATAACCATTTCAAAGTGGTTATGATAAAAGGAGTTTTTTATTTATGTATGACGAAAAAATAATTGGTGGTTCTTGTCCTATTCCACAAAGACCAAACTGTCCTTGCAAGCCTTATGTTAAGCCTTGTCCTTGCAAACCCAAACCAAGTTGCCCTTGCTGTAAGCCTAAGCCAAATTGCCCTTGTCAGATAAGACCACCATTTGAAAGATATGATGAACAATTAAGATTTGAAATGGAGGTTCGTGGGATAAAAAGTCCCCACTGCCCCAGACCCTAGGAGATGCCCTCATCAGTGTCATCCACATCATCAAAGTCAATGCTTTTGTGAACTTCTTCCTCTTGTGGCGCTAACGAGTCTACTGACTTTAATTTTCTCTCGATAGTTCGAGTTTTCTTGGTTGCATCTTCAATGGTGTTACTTGCTTCGAGAAGTTTCTTTTGAGTTTTTAGCAAAAGTTCATAGAATTTTGAAAACTCAGACTTAAACAAGGAAAGAAGCGACCAAACTTCACTGCTACGCTTTTCAATTGCAAGCGTTCTAAAGCCCATTTGTAAACTGCTTAGAAGTGCTGCAAGTGTGGTTGGACCGCAAACCATTATGCGAAAATCACGTTGAAGAGTTTGAATTAATGCAGTGTTTTTTACCACTTCAGCATAAAGCCCTTCAATGGGCAAATACATAATTGCAAAATCTGTGGTCGTTGGAACTTTGATATATTTTGAGCTTATATCTTTTGCATAATTTTTTATTGCTCGCTCTAACTCTTTTGCGTTTGCCTCAATTTTTGCCATATCTCCGTTTTCTGTTGCCTCAACCAAGCGCTGATATGACTCGATTGGATATTTTGCATCAATTGGCAAAAGAACACTTCCACTGCTGTCTTTACCTGGCATGACAACAGCAAAATCTACACGCTCGGCAATGTTTTTATCAAGCATAACCTGAGCCTTGTATTGCTGAGGAGAAAGCATTTGTTCCAAGAGATTGCCAAGTTGCACCTCACCCCAAGTTCCACGGGTTTTAATGTTGCTTAGAACTTTCTTTAAGTCTCCAACATCACCAGCAAGCATTTTCATTTCGCCCAAGCCTTTATAAACTTGCTCTAATCTTTCGCTAACCTGAGTGAAACTGGTGTTTATTCTTTTTTCCAAAGTGCTTTGAAGTTTTTCATCAACGGTCAAACGCATTTGTTCAAGTTTTTGTTCGTTGCTGTGTTGAAGTTTATCCAAACTTACCTGCAATGTTTGATTTATTCTTTCAAGGCGTGTGTCATTGTTTTTCAAAACAGCATTCACACGTTCCTCTATGTCTTTTAATTGCTCACGCTGGCGTTTGTATGTTTCTCCAAGACCTGCAACAATTGCGTCATTATATTGTTTTATATATTCATAGTTATTATTGCTGGTTTCTCGCACAATTTTTAAAACTGCTTCGTTGTTTGCTTGTATAAGCAAGTTAAGCTTATCGTTTTCCTGCTTGATTGCATTCAAAAGCCCAACACCGTCAAGCGCCTTTCCACTGTTTTGCCGTCTTAGAGAAATTATTGATAAAATAATCAAAATAAGTGCCATTACAGCAATTATTACTAAAAGAATGGTTGTAATCATATTATTTTCCTTTTAACAAAGGTTAACAAATTTTCCTTTGTGTTAAGTTCTGGTATTTGTGCACAAACTTCTAGCAAAGAATTTAATACATGTGAATAGTTCTCTCTTTCTATTTCAGGGCAAAACTTAATTAGTTCCTGTCCGCCTATGGCAAGTTCTTTTAAGCTCATTGGCACTTTATCAAGTTTCATCAGGTGATAAATATGTTCAAATTGTGAATTGCCACCAAAAACCTTTGATAAATCAATCACACGCAAAATGATGTTGTGATTTTTTTGAATGAATTTTCTTATAGCAACCTCATCATGCAAAACATTTTGTTCATTTAAAGCAGTCAAAATGCTTGCTTGCAAGCGCACCTCTTTTTTAGAAAGCATAAGCCCATTTTGTCCCAAAATTTTGTCAACATTTTCTAAATTTATAGGCAAATCAAGCGCTTTTAAAATTTCATAGGTAAAAACAGAAATTCTGTGAATTGCATCAGCATTATCAAGATATTGCACCCATGGCTTTGAAAGTTTTTCATTTACCCATTTTGTTCCATGTTCAAGTGATAAAGAGCGTAAAATATACCCCCAAGCGCCCCAATCGTTTAAAAAGTTTATTGCTTTTGTTGGACAGTGCGGATTTTTGATTGCATCATATTTATAATCAGCAAACAGCATTTGCAAAATTTCCCTATGAAAACGCTCTTGAGAAATATCTTTTAGGTTTGAAGTTTTTTCTTTGGCTGTTATATAGCACTCTTCATTAATATTAAAATCAAGTTCTGCACTGATTCGAGCAAGGCGCAAAATTCGAAGCCCGTCATCATCAAAAGTTTTATCTGGAACATTAACCGTTCTTAACGTTTTTTGCAATGTATCTTGCACTCCTGAGACAAAATCAACAATTTTATCTTCTAAAATGTCATAATAAATTGCATTGCAAGTGAAATCACGCCTTATGGCATCTTTTTTTATATCTTTAACAAAAGCAACCTTTTCTGGCCTGTGAGCCCCACCCTGACTGTAACTTTCCTTTCTAAAAGTGGTATATTCAAACACTTCTTCACTGATTTTGCTTTTTATGTGAAGTGTTCCCAAATTTTTATTTATAAGAGTAACATCAAAAACAGAGTTTTGAAGCATGATTTCAACATCTTCATATTTCATTGGCCCGCAAATGTCAAAATCGGTTTCAACAAAGCCTAAAAGTGAATTACGAACAAAACCGCCAACAATATAGAGTTTGTTGCCAGCAAGGCTGAAATATTTTGCAAGTTCTTTAAGTGATTGTGGAATATTTAGTTTCATATTTGCATTATAGCACATTTGTTTGAAAAAAGCATAAATTTTAATATAACTTTTAAAATTTTTTAAAAATAAAAAAGAAATGTAAAAAACAGCATTTTGACATTGTTTTTTACACTTTTTTATATCTTTTTTATAAAAAATTTTGCAAAATCTTTCAGTTTAAAAAGTTTGGATTTAAAAACATCAGTCCAAGCGCCTCAATTCGCCTGTTGATTATTCTTTGCAAAACAGCTTTTGCCTCTGTGTTTACTTCGTTTGTATAGAGATTGAAAAGAGTTGCCAAAATGCTTGTCTGGATATCGGCAAGTTTTCTGTTTATTTTGCAAATGCTGTTTGGACGACAAACAAAGGTTGGATTAATTCTTCCAGCATTATTCAAATCTTGATAATAAACAGAAAGGTCTGCAAGTTCATTGTTTGCAACATCAATTAGTTCATTAAAAAATGTTTGCACTTGTCCAGAGGTTCGTTCAGATAGAAAGGTTAGATATTTTTGTTCTAACCTAAAATCTTGAGCAAGTGAAAGAAGGGAACTTTGCTGTTGCTCACCTTCTTGCAAAACTTTTACCTTTCTTTTTTCGCTTAGTCCTGCATATTTTATTTTCATGTTGGCTATACTTTGTTCATCAGCAATTTTTTCGTCATCAAACATATCTATCCCCCACATTTTTTAATTTTATATGAAAATAAAAAAAATTTTGTTAAGGGTTTAACATGAAAAAGAAATTTTTAATCTATAAAGAAGTAGAAGAATTAAAAAAAGAAATAATAAAATCAGAAAATGAATTGCTTGTTAAACACAATAAAAATGTTAGAAAGCATTTAAAAAATCATATTGATGCAAGGAGAAAACTTGCGAATTTCATCAATGAAGAAAACTGAAAATAAAAAGCACCTAACAAGTGCTTTTACAGTTCTTTTCTGTCTTCAATTGCTCGTGAGAGAGTTACTTCATCAACATATTCAAGGTCACTGCCAAGAGAAACACCCTGTGCAATTCGTGTGACTTTTACATTTAGTGGCTTTAAAAGTTTTGCAATATAAAGAGCGGTTGCCTCTCCTTCTACTGTTGGACTGGTTGCCATAATTACCTCTTGGACATCATATTTTGCAATTCTATCCAAAAGTTCTTTTATCCTTATATCATCAGGACCCACTCCATCCATTGGGCTTAAAAGTCCATGCAAAACATGATATGTTCCAGAAAAGTCTTTTACCTTTTCAAGTGCCAAAATGTCTTTTGGCTCTGCAACAACACAAACAAGTTTTTGATTACCCTTTTGACAGGTTGTGCAGATTTCTTGGTCTGTCCAATTTCCACATATACTGCAAAAATGCACCTTTTCTTTTGCTTCTAAGATTGATTTTGCAAAGGAATGTGCATCTTCTTTTTTCATGTTCACAACAAAATATGCAAAACGAACAGCTGTTTTTCTGCCCACACTTGGCAAACGAGAAAATTCACTTATAAGCTTTTCAACTGGTTCAATCAAATTTTTCAACTAGAAAAAGCCTCCTGGAATGTTTGGCATACTGCTTGCAATTTGTTTGTCTATTTGAGCATTTGCATCGTTTACTGCTGCTATAATTAAATCTTCAAGCATTTCAATGTCACTTGCATCAACAACTTCGGGCTTTATTTTTAATGCCACAAGTTCACGCTTTCCATTCATTTTTAGTTCAACCATTCCGCCCCCACTTGTTGCAGAAAAAACACTTGCCTCAAGTTCCTCTTTTTGCTTTTGCATTTTTTCTTGCATTGCCTGCGCTTGTTTCATCAGTTGTTGCATTTGCATTCCGCCACCAAAACCATTAAATCCTGCCATAATTTTTATTTCCTTTTCTAATTATTTTTTTATATTAACAGACACACCAAGTTGTTCGCTTAAAAGTCGTGCTTTGTCCTTTGCTTGTTTTGCGTCAACTTTGGTTATCTCTATATGATTATTATACCCAAGTTTATTAAAACACGCAACTAATTCTTGATAATTTTCATTATTTTTAAGAATTTCCAAGATGCTGTCACTATCTATTTCAATTAAAAAATTATCTCCTTGCTTTTCAACATCTGTAACCTGAACACAACAAGCATGCAGAACTGGATTTTGCTTGTGAAGTTCAATTAGCACTTGCCCCCAAATTTTTGTTGCCGTTGTTTCTTTTGATGCTTTTTCTTCTTGCTGAGCATCTTTTAGCCCTCCAACAGAAGTTGTGTTTTGTGCTTGTTGGTTATCATCATAAACATATCCATTTTGTATGCCTGTTTGGTCTTTTTTAACTTCTGTCATGTTTTCTGTTTTTGAACCAGTTTCAGCAATCTTTTCAACTGAAATATTTTTTTTGGCTATACCGTCATCCTTAAAATAAGGGCTTTCAATAGCAACAGCCACAGCAATTGTTTCAAGAAGAAGTTGAGGGTCAAAAGCATATTTTATATCTAATTCAATAGAACTAAACTTTTCAAATGCTTGTCCAATAAATGCGGTTGAAAAGTTTTTAGCAACTTTTAACATTTGTTCTTGATTTTCAACAGGTAAATCTACCGTTTCACTCACTGCATTTGTTGTTTTTAGAACTAGCATATCTCTCAGCGTTTTTGAAATTTCTTGCGCAAGATTAACAATGTTCTTACCCGATTTCACCTGCTTATCTAAAAGTTCAACAAAGCCATGGATATCTCCACTTAAACACAGATTAGCCAAAGAAAGCAAAACCTCTTGACCACTTGTTCCAAGAATTTCCAAAACATCATTTGCTGTTATGTTATTGTTAGAATAACTTGCACACATATCAGCAATTGAAAGCGAATCTCGAACACTTCCGCCACCTGCTTTTACAATCATTTTTATTGCCTGCTGTTCTGCCTTGATTCCACTTTTCTTGAAGATGTCTGACAAAAGTCCAAAAAGTTTATCTTGGCTGATAAGTTTGAAATCAAACCTTAATACCCTTGATAGAATGGTTGCTGGAAGTTTTTGAGGCTCGGTTGTTGCAAGAATAAAAATTATATGTGCTGGTGGTTCTTCAAGAGTTTTTAAAAGAGCATTAAAAGCACTGTCTGTGAGCATATGAACTTCGTCAATGATATATACCTTATATTTTCCATAGATTGGTGGATATTTAACAAGTTCTTTCAAGTCTCTTATTTCGTCAACACGGTTGTTGCTGGCTGCGTCGATTTCAATGATATCAATGTTGTTTGCTTGCTCTAAATTTTTACAAACCTCACAAGCTCCACATGGTGAGCCGTCTTTGTTGTTTGTGCAGTTAACCGCTTTTGCAAAAATTTTTGCAACACTTGTTTTACCTGTTCCACGACTTCCACAAAAAAGATAGGCATGTCCAACTTGTCCGTTTATAATTTGATTTTTCAGTGTTTTAATAATATGCTCTTGCCCAACAACTTGCTCAAAATTTGTTGGTCTAAATTTACGATATAGCGCTAGATACATTTTCCCCTCCAAAATAGTTTTGCAATTTTGTTCTGATTCTAAAAATTGCATTAGAAACACTTTTTATATCTTTTCCAAGTTTTTGAGCAATTTCAAAATGAGAATAGCCCTTTAGATATAACCCCAAAACATTAAATTCAAAATTGCTGATTTGTTTTTTTATGATGTCGCTTAATTCCTGCTTGTGTTCTCGCTGAATTAAGTTTTCCTCGGGCGAAAGTTCACTGCTGATAAGATAAATGCCTTTTTTGTTGGTATCATCCAAAACAATCATGCCCTGATTTGATATGGGTAAAAAGTCACTTAGAATAAACCTGCCCTTTCTAAAATGTGAACGAATGGCACTTTGAATTTGCCTTAGCACACAAAGATAGGCAAAAGTTGTGAAAGTTGCTTTGTTGGAACTGTTGTAAGACTGCATTGCCTTGTAAAGCCCAATCATACCCTCTTGCATTAGGTCTTCGGCATCTCCACCAATCAGAAAAAAACCACGAACAATGCTTTTGACCATTTTTTTATAGTTTTCAATCAGAATGTCTTGACTTTCCTCATCGCCTTTTTTTGCTCTTTTTAAAAGTTTTATAACATCTTCTTGTGTTAACTTATTGTTCATTTGCACCTCTTTGTCTTAAAACTTCAAAAACAGCAACACCACAAGCAACGCTAGCATTTAAAGAATTAATTTTTCCACGCATTGGAATGGTTAAAATCTTATCACAATTTTTCTTGACAAGCGCACTTGTTCCAAAGCCCTCACTGCCAATAACCAAGGCAATTGCGCCTGTTAGATTTTCGCTGTAAAACGGCTCACCACCAAGTTCAATGCCGTATACCCAAACGCCCTCTTTTTTCAGTTTTTCAATTTCTTGATTGATGTTTGTAACTCGGGCTATAAGGCAATAGGAATACGCCCCAGCGCTTGTAGATGCAACTGTTTGATTAACTTCGCACGCATTGTGTTTTGGAATGATTATGCCATGAACACCTGCACATTCGCACACACGAATTATACTTCCAAGGTTGTGCGGGTCCTCCACTTTATCTAAAATCACAATAAAAGGCTGTTCCCCTTTTTTTCGTGCAAAATCTAGAATATCGTCAGTTGTTGAATATGTAAAATTCTCAACCTCAGCAACAAAACCCTGATGATGACCGTTTGCTGTTATTTTATCTAGAAATTCTTTATTCCTAAAAATTACCTGAACATTATTTTGCTTGGCAAGTTTGAAAATTTCGTTATTTCTCTCTTGCATTAAATTTTTGCTTGCATAAAGTTTGAAAACCGCTTTTTTATTGCGCAAACTTTCAATAATTGCATTTTTACCACAAATTATCATAAATTTTCCTCACTCCTTATAAGATTTAGAAGTTCATCAATGCGCTTTTCGTTTTTTGTTAAAAACAAAAATCCCAACAAAGCCTCAAATGCGGTTGATTTTTTATAATCTGCCAGTCCCGCATTTTTACTTTTGCTTGATGTGTGAGTATTGCGAGCCCTTCTTATTAAATCTTCCTCTTCTTCACTTAAAAGTGGCTTTATTTTATCCAAAAACTCACTCTGTGCGTGCGCATTGACAAGTTTTATGGCTTTTGTGTGAAATTTTCCTGACTTTGCCTCAGTGTTTAAAACTTTTAAGCGTGCATACAAAGTGAAATATGCATCACCCACAAAAGCAAGTGATGTTATTGGCATATTTTTAACTTCGTCATCATTAAAATTAAATTTAAAACTCATAGAAAAATTATATCACAAACAACTGTTTCATGCAACTAAAAAATAAATTTGCTTAATCTGTTGTTTTTATGATTAACATAAAACAAAAAAATAGTGGTATAATCGTTACCAATATTTTTTCTAGTTTAAAATATTATAAGCCTTTTAGATTACTTTTTTTATTTTAAGCCATAATATGCCACTATACCACAAAAAATTTGATATGCCAGCTTGTCTTGATATTCATCAGATATCAAAAGTTTTTCCTCCTCTGGATTGGACAAATATCCGCACTCAATCAAAATGCCCGGTGTTTGCGTGCAAGTTAGAATATAGAAATCTCCTTCTTTACATTCCTTTCTTGCATTTTCAAGATTTTTTGTGAAAAAAGCTTGCATATTTGTTGCAAGGATTTTACTTACTTCATCATTTGGCTTGTAAAAAATTTGCGCACCCTTTGCTGTTGTATCACTGAAATAATTCATGTGTATACTAACAACAAGGTCGGCATTACTTTCTTCAATTATGCGCTTTCTCTCTTTCATGTCCCGCATCTTAAACCCACTGGCAAAAACCCCATAAAGCCCGTCTTGCGTTCTGCGTGTTTGAACAACAGAAATGCCCATGTTGGTAAGCAAGGTTTCTATTTTGTTTGTTATTGCAAGATTTATATCACGCTCATATACTCCCGTGCTTCCCTGACTTCCGCCATCAACTCCGCCGTGCCCAGCATCAAGCACCACACAAAGTGAAGTTGCAGGAACAGAAGTTGTTGTGCTTTGAGTCAGTGGATATAAAAGTCCAGAAAGCATAACGATGGCGCAAAAAAGAAAAAACAGAGCAATTGATTTTCTTTTTAATACTATAAACATATTAAAAATATATGCATCTGTTTTTTACAAAATAACTTTTTTATGAAACTGGCGAAATGTTGATTTGTCCAGAATTGTTTGTAACAAGAATTGAATTTGAATCATTTTCTGTTTGCGTACCTGTTATGACATTAACCCATTTTTGAGTTGTGCTTGAAGTGTCGCTGAGGTATTCACTGGTTGTTTTTGAAGTGGTTTTTAGACTTCCCATATTGATGTTTACGGCACCACTCATATTTCTCCAACCAAGAGCAAATTCGTTTTGTGGAATGGTTAAATTCACATTTCCTGCATATGCATTAATTATATTTTGCCCAGAAACCTCTTTAAAACTTCCTGTGATAGTTCCTGTTCCACGGCTATCAAACTCGCTTGATGTGTTTATGCTAACAAGTCCTTG
>CASEYA010000077.1 GCA_949291975.1 uncultured Christensenella sp. | reverse complement strand
CTTTGAAAGTCTTTTGTCTTATAAATATAATAATTTTTGGAGCGAAAGACGGGATTCGAACCCGCGACCCTCACCTTGGCAAGGTGATGCTCTACCAACTGAGCCACTTTCGCATAAAAAATTGGTGGGAGTTATAGGACTCGAACCTATGACCCTCTGCTTGTAAGGCAGATGCTCTAGCCAACTGAGCTAAACTCCCACGTGTAAACATTGTTATTCTAGCAGATATAAAAATAAAAATCAAGCGTTTTTACACAATTTTTTTTATTTTTTTAAATATATTTCAAAAAACACTTGCAAAACATATAATAATTATGCTAGAATACTAAAGTATTCCTTTAAGGAATATTAAGAAAGCAGGCTGTTAAAACGGGTTTGGCGCCATAGCCAAGTGGTAAGGCCAAGGTCTGCAAAACCTTTATTCACCGGTTCAAATCCGGTTGGCGCCTCCATATGCCGAGGTGGCGGAATTGGTAGACGCAAGGGACTTAAAATCCCTCGGGAGCAATCCCGTATCGGTTCGAGTCCGATCCCCGGCACCACAGAAAATGCCCGAAAATAAAGGCTTTTCAAGGATTTATACCATTTTTCGTGTAAATCCTTTTTTTATTCATTTTTAACAAAAAAGTGGTGTAAAAATGGTGTAAAAAATGGTGTAAAAATAACTTCGTTATTTAGGTAAAAAATATAAATTTCCATAAAGCGCCAAAACATTATACTGAAAACTTATAAAAATTCACAAATTAACAAAAATCTTTTTACTTTTTAAAACTTTTGTGATAAGTTATATAATGTAATTGCTTTTTATGTAAATTAATTAATCTATATTAGCTCATTTTTGAGTAATTATAAAAAACAGCAAAATTGCGTAAATTTAAAATTTAAGAGGTGTGTTGTGATTATTCTTGGAATTGACCCAGGTTATGGCTTGGTGGGATATGGAATACTAGAAAAAAATGGCGGAGATATTAAAGTGGTTGATTTTGGATGTATTTCAACCCCCAAAGACAAAAAATTATCTGAAAGGCTTGAAATAATCTCACAGTGTATGCATGTTTTAATTGATAAATACAAACCAGATGAAATGGCTATTGAAAAATTGTTTTTTAATAAAAACATCACAACAGGAATTCCAGTTGCACAGGCAAGGGGGGTTATTGTTCTTGCGGCACAAGAACGGGGTATTCCAATTTATCAATATACCCCGCAAAATATAAAAATGGCAATCACAGGAATGGGAAATGCCGATAAAAAACAAATGCAGTTTATGGTTAAAACAATTTTAGGTCTTAAAGAAGCACCAAAGCCTGATGATGCTGCTGATGCTTTGGCGGTTGCAATATGCCACAGCCAAACTAATTTGCAAATGAGCGGGCAAATCTGATTTTGCGCACAGTTCATTTTAAAATATAGCATAAAAAATTTTTAATAAAAAGTTAAAATGTTATTTGTGACAGGTTAATCAATTTTTTAACATCTTATATATAAAGAAAAGGAAAAACATAAAATTAGAAAATATGTTTTACTTTTTTAAACTGTTATGATATAATACAATATATTACATTTTAAGTGAGGATTTTAACTTGTTTGGATTTATAAAAGGTGTTATTGCCTATAAAAATGCAAATACTATAATAATAGATAATTCAGGCATTGGTTTTGAGGTGCTTGTCTCAGCTTTGTGTTTCAAAAATGTTGGAGAAGTTGGTGAGGAAGTAACTCTTTGGATTCACACACATGTGCGAGAAGATGAAATAAGTTTAATAGGTTTTATAGATATGCAAGAGCGAGAAGTTTTCAGAAAACTTATCTCGGTAAATGGTGTAGGGCCAAAAATGGCACTTACCATTCTTGGTGGAATTTCGGCACAAGATTTAACGGTTGCAATAGCCACAGGACAATCAACCTTTTTAAAAGGTATAAAAGGTGTTGGTGCAAAAATACGAGAAAGAATTATGCTTGAGTTAAAAGAGAAGATGCAGACAACTGATTTTACCATGTCTGAGACTGCTGTTGCAAATAATAATCTTTTTGAAACAGCGGTATCTGTTCTTGTTGATTGGGGTGTGCAAAAGAGTGTTGCTCAACAAATCATTCAAAATAATTTAACAGCAGATGATAATCTTGAAACTTTGCTTGCAAAAGCATTTAAAGACATGGGGAAATAGAAAATGAACGAAGAAAATTTCATAACAAGTTCAAAAACAAAAGCAGATGAGGTAATTGAGGTAAGTCTAAGACCTCACTCTTTTGATGAGTATATTGGTCAGGAAAAAATTAAAAAAAGTGTAAAAATATACATTGAAGCAGCAAAGAACAGGCAAGATGCTCTTGACCATGTTTTGTTGTTTGGACCTCCAGGGTTAGGTAAAACAACACTTGCGCACATTGTTGCAAACGAACTTGGTTCACAGATTAGAATAACCAGTGGGCCTGCAATTTCGCATTCGGCTGACCTTGCCGCTATTTTAACAAATCTTGGCAAAAATGACGTGCTTTTTATTGATGAGATACACAGACTTAATCGTTCTGTTGAAGAGGTTTTGTATCCAGCAATGGAAGACTTTGCTCTTGATTTTGTGGTTGGAAAAGGACCTTCTGCAAAAAGTGTAAGAATAAAATTGCAACCTTTCACTTTGATAGGTGCAACCACAAGGGCAGGAATGCTTACAGGGCCTTTGCGTGACCGTTTTGGAGTGCTTGGACGACTTGAAATGTATAATGATGAAGAACTTTCTCAAATTTTAAATCGTTCTGCTCACATTTTGAATATTGACATTGATAAACAGGCAGAACTTGAGATTGCAAGGCGCTCAAGAGGAACACCACGAATTGCTAACAGACTTTTAAAGAGGGTAAGAGATTTTGCTGAAGTAAAGGGGCAAGGTGTTATTGATGCTGACATTGCGGATAAAGCTCTTGAAATGATGGAAATTGACAAAATTGGGCTTGATAATGTTGACCATCGCTTGCTAGGTGCTATCATAGACAAGTTTGGTGGTGGACCAGTTGGAATTGACACACTCTCTGCAGCAACAGGCGAGGAGGCAACCACAATTGAAGATGTTTATGAGCCATATCTCATGCAATTGGGCTTTATTGCCAGAACAAATCGTGGGCGAATTGCTCTGCCTCGTGCTTATGAGCATCTAGGCAGACATTTACCAAAAGAAAAAGAAGAAGAACTCAGCAAACTGCAAAATATTGATTAAATATTAAGTTTGCTTTTTTTAAATAATTTAAATTCATTACATTTCAAGGGTATATATAAACCTAAAATATAATTAATAAATAATGAAAATATAAATAAAGCAAAGGCGATTTCGACAAATTTTGTATAAAAAGTTTAAAAATTCTTAGTTTAATATGCTTGCCAAAAATTTTGTTTATATGATATAATGAATTTATAATTTCTAAGGAGTTTAATAATATGTTTTCATCAATGTTACTAGAAAGCACAGGTTTTTTTCAGCAATATTGGATTGTTTTTGTTCTTTTGGCTTTGATTATTGTTCTTTATATTGTAAGTGCTGTTAGAAGAAAAAAATATAACGAGCAAAATCAACAAATGCTCAACGATTTAAAACCAGGGGTAAAGGTTAAGACTTACAGTGGAATTTATGGAAAGATTGTATCCATTAAAGAAACCACTGATGGAAAAGTTGTTTTGCTTGAACTTGGAGAGGGCTCAAAGACTTCATATATGTCTGTTGATGCCAACGCAATTTTTGGCGTTGACCAAAAGGAAGATGTTGTATATGATAAAGATGGCAACATTATTGAAAAAGACAGCAAAGATAAAGAAGTAAAAGAAGAAAAAGACAAGGCTGTTGCAGAACTTGAAAAACTTGAAGAAAGTGAAAAAGAGGCTTCAGCAACCACAGTTTTAAACGAAGAGCCAAAAAAATCTAGCAAAAAAAGCACAAAAAAGGCAAAAAAAGAAACAAATAGCAAAAAGCAAGAAGAGTTAAAAACTCAGAAAGAAAGTGAAGAAAAAACTGAAAAAACAGAAAACTAAAGAAATGTCTTATTTTTTAAGACATTTTTTAATTGTTTATTGTTTATGATT
>CASEYA010000076.1 GCA_949291975.1 uncultured Christensenella sp. | reverse complement strand
CGCTTAGTCTGATTATGCCAACCCCGCCTTTTCCAAGTGGTGTTGCGATTGCTGCAATGGTTGTTTCCATTTTTTTTGTTCCTTTTTTGTTTTTGCCTATTATATCATTTCTTAACAGAAAATTCAAGGAAAAAAATTTGCAAAAGCGTTTCTCATAAAACTTAAAGTTTTACACAGTCAATTAGAAATTGACGAAAGTTATGACAGCGCTCAATGCTATGATATAGAAATTAACTTATTTACCGCTTATGTAATGTTATAAACCATGAGTTTTGTAGTCAATTAAAAATTGACGAAAATTATGACAGCGCACAATGCCATGATATAGAAATTAACTTATTTACCGCTTATGTTATGTTATAAATCACAACTTATTAATTAGAAAATGTTGTAAAAAACAGCAAAAATTTTTATCCTTTGTAATCACTTGATTTTCACACAAAAATGCAAAAAGTTATAGACAAAAGTTATCCACTTTTCCACATTTTGCAGGCAAAAACCAAAAATTTTTTATTTGCAGGTTAATTAAAAATTTTTTGCCATGTTAATTAAGCAATAAAAAGAAAATCAATGAATATAAATATTTTAACACTGTTTATGCTTGACAATTTTTGTTGTGACTTTTAAAATATTAGCGAGGTTCAAACATGAGCGAAACAAGAAAAAAACTCATTTTAATAACAGCAATTTTGAACACTGCTTTAATATCGCTATATTGCATTATAGCGCTTTCTCTTGTTTTGATTTCAGACATCTATATTTCAGGAAAACCAGACAGTTCCTTTTCAACTTTCTATTTCTTTATTGTCTTTTTGTCCTATGTTCTTGTGCCTGCTTTTACCGTGGTTATTTCAACCACCATTTTGCTTTTTTCCTCCTATTTAAAAACGGATAACGGCATACTTTCCCCACTGATTTATCTGGTTTCTTTGCACTCTGCCTTTACCATGCTATCAGCCCTGATTTATAACTATGCTGGCATTGTGCTTGGACTATGTTTTGTTGTTTTATATTCAACAGCCCTTTTTCCAATTGAAGACCGAAAGCCAAAAACCGTCTTTAAAGACACAAAATCGCAAAAAATAACTTTTTCAGCCAAACAACACACAAATGATATCCCTCAAACAAAAACAGAGAAAAACAACAAAGTTGCAACAAAAAACAACTCTCAGAAAAAATCAACCAAACAAGCCGACTCTTCAAAAAAAGAAGCAAACACCCACATACACGAAAAAACAAACAAAACAATATTCACAGGTACATTAACAAAAAACAAAAGAAAAATAAGCATCACAGAAGCATTCAACAAACCACCCGCAGAACAAACAGCAAAAGAAAGCACAAAAGACAAAATAAAAAAATTAAAAACTTTGCCAAGCAAGGATTTTCAAAGCAAACTTTTAATAAAAAACAAAAACATAACAATCAAAAAAGTAAAAAATAATTAAATATAAAAAATTAAGAATAAAACAAAATGCAAAAAATTTAGCAGAAAATAACAAAAAAATGGTGCAAAATGCATCATTTTTTTATATTTACACCATTTTTTTATAAAATTTGCAAAAATTTTAACTCAAATTTTGCAAATATTTTTTAAGTCCAAATATATAACTAATTATAAATTATTTTCGACATAAAGCACAACATTATCAAAAGTTTTTTCAAAAATCTTTTATAAAATATCAAAATACAAATCTTTTACAAAACAACATAAAAATGCTAGTCTTTAAGATGTTCTTCCAGATATTTTGCAAGTTCATCAATTGCCACACGCTCTTGCTTCATGCTGTCTCTATCACGCACGGTAACTTGATTATCTTCAAGAGTGTCAAAGTCAATGGTAACGCAATATGGTGTTCCAATCTCGTCTTGTCTGCGATAGCGTTTTCCAATTGAGCCCGAGGTATCAAACTCTGCCGAGAAATCATCTGCAAGCATTGCAAACACCTCTTGCGCTTTATCTATAAGTTTGTTTGAAAGTGGAAGCACTGCCACCTTGATTGGTGCCAAGCTTTTGTTAAACTTCATAACAATGCGGGTGTCATCTCCAACCTTTTCTTCGTTGTATGCACTGCAAAGCACAGACAGAAAAACACGCTCCACGCCAACCGATGGCTCAATTACATATGGAATAAATTTCTTGTTTGTATATGGGTCAAGATAACTTAAATCTTCGCCACTGTGCTGTTGATGCACGCTCAAATCATAATCTGTTCGGTTTGCAATTCCCCAAAGTTCACCCCAACCAAAAGGGAACAAAAACTCAACATCTGTTGTTGCTTTCGAATAGAAAGAAAGTTCCTCTTTTTCGTGGTCCCTAAAACGCAAGCGCTTTTCGTCAATGCCCAAATTTTTAAGAAAATCAAACGCCTTTGCACGATAATAATCAAACCACTTTTCGCTGTCCTCTGGTGCACAGAAAAATTCAAGTTCCATTTGTTCAAACTCACGAACACGGAAAATAAAGTTACCTGGGGTAATTTCATTTCTAAAACTTTTTCCAATCTGCCCAATTCCAAGCGGAAGTTTGCCACGAGTTGTTCGAAGAACATTCTTAAAGTTAACAAAAATTCCGCCCGCAGTTTCAGGACGCAAATAAATTTGGTCTTTTGCCTCTTCGGTTACGCCTTGAAAAGTTTTGAACATCAAATTGAACTTTCTAATCGGTGTAAAATTGCATTTTTTGCAAGTTGGGCAAGCAATCTTGTTTTCTTTGATAAACTTTTCCTTGTCCTCATCACTCATTGCCTCAACACTGCCCTCAAACTTTGTGCCAGTTTCAAAAAGCCATTCCTCAATCAGTTTGTCCGCACGCACACGAGATTTACACTCTCGGCAGTCCATCAAAGGGTCAGCAAAATTAGACAAGTGTCCACTTGCCACCCAAACCTTTGGGTTCATTAAAATTGCGCTGTCCAGCCCAACATTTGTGTGCTCTTTTTGAATAAACTCTTTCCACCACTTGTTTTTGATGTTGTTTTTAAGAAGCACACCAAGTGGACCATAGTCCCAAGTGTTTGAAAGCCCACCATAAATTTGACTGCCCGCAAAAACAAAACCTCTGTTTTTGCAAAGAGCCACCAGTTCTGCCATTGAAATTTCTGTTGCCATTTTTTCCACCTAATATTTTTATTTTTATAACCATGATATTTTTTACGCCAAATGTGATAAAAATTGCACAAAACAGTTAAAAATTTAAACAAAATGTCGAAATTTTATCATTTTACAGCATTTTTTGCGCAAAATAACTTTTTAGAGCGCAAAATTTTTCTTTATAAAATATCACAAGTTTTGATAGATAAAATCATATCACAAAACACGCCCAAACGCAAGCATTTTCTTTGATAGCAAAAACAAAAACAAAAAAACACATCTTTGGTTAAGCAATTTTGAAGCTAGAAAAATAGTTTTACAAATAAAAAATATAATTTTTTTATTCTGCTAGTTTCAAAATTTATCAACTTTCAATGCGTCTTTATTGTATTTTAAAAAATATAAACATTTATCAACAGCACGGCAATATTTTTAAATTTTTCAAACAAGTGCCTTTTAGTTTTTTATCACTTTGCAAAAACATTTTTACACCTAAAAAGTATTTACCGTTTGCTTTTTGTTTTCATCAATAACCTTGCAAAACTCACTATCCAATTTTTCAAGTTTGCACATATCCACCTTGTTTGTTGGTTTAAGTTTATAAGATTTTAATCGGTTATCAACCAAAACAGGAATGATATCTGGAATTTTTGAAGGGACGGTTTCAAGTTCAATTTTTTCTCTTTTATAGTCAGTTTGCACCAGGTTCAATTTATCTTTATTCTCTGGATTGTTTTCTAGGTCGTCCATAACAGCAAGAATATAATCTCTGAAAAAGATTTTTTTGTCTTTAAATGGCACTTTTACATTCGCCTTTTCTTTGCTAACAACCAAAACCACCTGTGAAATGTATTCATCAATCAAGCCTCTGATGTTAGATACATTTGGAGTAGATGTATTCAATTCTTGCTCTAACATATATGCCAAGGTGTTATATATCACAAAGTTTTCCTCAAAAGAAAAGCCCTGATAAACAGTTGCACCACCCTCTTTAAAAGTTTCAGCAAATGCGCTTTTAATCAGTGGGCGCAGTTTGTTTTCCCTTAACAAATTATTACAAAATTTTTCGTTATAACCAGAATTTGCATATGTTTTAAGCACAGCAGAATGGCCTTTTAAATAATCAAAAATCATGGCGTGAAAACTTTCATGCACTAAGACTCTTTTTGCGTGTATTTCTGATTCTAATTTATCGCAAGCCAGAAAAACTTCATCAGGAAAATCACGGTTAAAAGCCCCTTCTAAACCATTTGCTTCCTCTTTTATAACAGTCTGTAAAAGTGGTGTGGCTTCCTTTATCATTTCATCAAGTTGCTTTTGTGTGATGTTGGGAAAGGCTTTTTTATATTTTTCTATTTGTATTTGCATATATCTATCAAATTCAGCCTGTTCATCATATTTTTCAATTCTTAATTTGCGCCTTTGAAAACCAAAAATTTCTGCAAGATTGCTTTCAATATCATTCATATCATCAACAAACTTTTCACTTATTTCCATTGATAAAAACTCCTCTTATAACAAATATATTATATCACAAAACGGGCAAAAAGTCAATTTCAACATTTTTACTTTTAACCACAACAATAAATCAAACATAATTAAATTCTTAAAACAACCTTTTAAGAGTCACAACAATAATTTTTAAAATCACACATTAGTTATCACAAAATTTTAGCGTTATTTAACATCAAATTTACAAAACAAAAAAACACATCTTTCAATGTGTCTTTTAATCAAATATATTTTTCAAAACATAAAATTTTTTCAAAAATTATGCCACCATGTTTTCCTCTTGCGCTTGTTTAATAGAAAGTCCAATTCTGTTTTTTTCAAGGTCAAGGCTGATGATTTTCACTTTCACACGGTCGCCCACCGTGAGTTCTTCGCTTGGGTGTTTGATATAGTGATTGCAAATTTGCGAGATGTGAACAAGTCCGTCTTGATGCACACCAATATCCACAAAAGCACCAAAGTCGATAACATTTCTAACAACCCCGTCAAGCACCATGCCTTCTTTTAAGTCTTCAATGCTCAAAAGGTCGGCACGAAGTTCCACTGGTGGCAAGCTGTCTCGAATATCACGCCCAGGTTTTTGAAGTTCTGCAATGATGTCTTGCAAGGTTTCAACACCAACACCGCAGATTTCAGCAACCTTTTCAACTCCCTCTTTTTCCACCATTTTATCAAGAAGGCTAAGTTTACCGTCTTTTATTGACTGTTCGTCAAGGTCAAAGTGCTTTAACAACTTTTCAACTGCCTGATAACTTTCTGGGTGAACAGCGGTGTTATCAAGAATGTTTTTGCCATTTGGAATGCGCAAAAAGCCCGCACATTGTTCAAACACCTTTTCTCCAACCTTATCTACATCATGCAGTTCCTCACGAGAGGCAAACCCGCCCCTGTTATCACGATATTTTGCAATATTTTTTGCAACAGCAAGGTTAAGCCCACTTACCCGTGCCAAAAGAGGAACAGAAGCGGTGTTCAGGTCAACGCCAACGCTGTTAACACAATCTTCCACCACACCTTCCAGCACTTCGCCAAGGCGTTTTTGTGGCATATCGTGTTGATATTGCCCAACACCAATTGATTTTGGGTCAATTTTAATAAGTTCTGCCAGTGGGTCTTGAAGTCTTCTTGCAATGCTGATGGCGCTTCGAATAGAAACATCAAACTCAGGAAATTCCTCTGCACCCAACTTGCTTGCACTATACACACTGGCGCCCGCCTCGTTTACAACTGCATATTGCACAGGCACTTGCACGCTTTTAATCAGTTTTGCCACAAAGATTTCCGCTTCCTTGCTGGCTGTTCCATTTCCAATTGCAATTGCGTTAACATTATAGCGATAGATAAGATTGCTTAAATCTTTAATTGCCTCGTCAATTTTGTTTTGTGGTGGAGTTGGATAAACAACACCGCTATCTAAAACCTTGCCGTTTTTATCAACAACAGCAATTTTACAACCTGTTCGATAGGCTGGGTCAACCGCCATAACCGTTTTATCTTTAAGTGGTGGTTGCATAAGAAGAGGTTTAAGATTAACTTCAAACATCTTAATTGCCTGCTCGTTTGCCTTGTCTGTGAGCATGGCACGAATTTCAGTTTCAAGCGAAGGGGCAAGCAGTCTGGAAAAGCCGTCGGTAACCGCTTCGGTAACAAACTGTGTTGCATTAAGTTCGCTTTTTGGTGTTTTTTCAAATTCACGGCTTAAGTTTATAAGTTTAACAACAGCAACAGACTGTTCGTTTTTCTTATCCTTTTTATCTTTGTTTTCCTCTTCGGTGTTTTCCGTTTTTTCTTCCTTTACTTCGGCTATGTTAATTTTAACCTTTGCAGGTTTTTTAACAAACATTTTTAAAAGGGTTTCAATGCAAAGTGTTGCGTTTGATGGGGTCATGGCAAAATAGACTTTCAGTGCGCCTTCCTTTTCGCCACGATTAATTGCAAGAATGCGGTGTGATGGAATTTCTCGCACAAATTCGGAAAAGTCCTTATATGTTTCATAGGTTTTATGCTCGTCTTTCTCTGCTTTCCACTCAGAAAAAATCTTTGCTTTTTCAAAGAAGAGTTCTCGCAAGTCTTGTCTTGCTTTGGTGTCGTCCGAGGCAATTTCTGCAATGATATCGCTGGCGCCTTGCAAAGCCTCTTCAACTGTTTCCACGCCTTTTTCTTTGTCTATATATTTTGATGCTTCTTCGGTCAAGTTATCAAGATTTTGGTTTGCCAAAATGAAATCAGCAAGTGGTTGCAAGCCCTTTGCAATTGCAACAGATGCACGAGTTTTTCTTTTTGGGCGGAACGGACGATAGATGTCCTCAACCTCGGTAACGGTCATTGCCTTATCTATTGATGCTTTAAGTTCATCGGTAAGGTTGCCTTGTTCTTCCAAAAGTTTTAAAACTTCTTCTTTTCTTTTTTCAAGGTTACGAAGTTGGCTAAGCGAATCGGCAAAATCACGCAGGGTTTGGTCGTCTTGTGCGCCGTGCATTTCTTTTCTATATCTTGCAATAAATGGAATGGTGCAACCTTCGTCAATAAGATTTATAATGTTCTGTGCATAACTTTCTTTGATGCCAAATTTTTGAGATAGTGCTTGTGTGATATTCATAAAAAACCTTCTTTTATTTTTTCTTCAAAGTTTAGCATATTTTCCGCAAAAAAGCAAGCAAAATGCGTCTAAGGGGTGCCAAAAAGGCACCTTTTGTGTTCAAGCAGTTGCCATTAAAAAATTTTTTTGTTATAATTAATGTATTGCAAAAAAAGGCTATATTTAAAAATCTCACAGCACATTTCAAGAAATATTTTCAAAATAAAGGTTATTCAAACTTTATTTTCAAAAAATTTTTGCAAGTTTTAGTTAAGTTTAAATTTATGCAAACAAACTTAAAAATTTTTTTAAAAGCCAAACAAAAAAGGAGTAACAAAAATATGAAAATTAAAATCACATCAGACAGCACATGCGACCTTGGTGAAGAATTAATCAAAAAGTATAACATTGGCATTTTACCAGTTAGAGTTCTACAAGGCGGAAAGGAATATCTTGACGGAATTAACATCACGCTTGAAGAGCTTTTTCCAATGGTTGAGCAAAGTGGCGAACTGCCACAAACCGCTGCCACCAACCCAACCGAATTTGTTGATTTTTTCAGCAAACAGCTTGAAGGGTATGACGCCATTATTCACTTTGACATTTCATCAAAGATAAGCAGTCTATATCAAAATGCGCAGATTGCTTCGCAGGAGTTTGACAACAAGGTGTTTGTTGTTGACTCGCTTTCGCTTTCAACGGGAATTGGCATGCAGATTCTTTATGCTTGTGAGTTGGCAGAAAAAGGGCTTTCAGCAGAAGAAATCTATCAAAAAGTTCTAGAGCGCAGGCCAGCAGTTCAGGCTTCTTTTGTGATTGAAACACTTAAATATCTTTACAAAGGCGGAAGATGTTCTCGTCTTGCAATGTTTGGAGCAAACCTTTTAAAGATAAAGCCAGTGATAGCGCTCAAAGACGGAAAAATGGATGTTGAGCACAAGCCTCGTGGCAGGTTTGACAAGGTTGTGGAGGAATATGTAGACTATATTCTAAGCAAGTTTAACACGCCAGACAAGACCCGTTGCTTTTTGACCTACACCACTCTTGACGATGAAATTGTGCAGATGATATACAACAAAATCAAGCCACTTTTCAAAGAGGTTCTCATTACACGTGCAGGTTGCACAGTTGGAACGCACTGCGGGCGCAACACCGTGGGCATTCTATACTACAACGACGGGGTCAATTAGAAATTGACGAAAGCAAATACAGTGCTTAAACTTTTTACAAAGCAACAACCTTTCGTCACACCGCAGTCAATTAAAAATTGACGAAAACTATTACAGCGCCCTTGGTTATATTATAAAAATTGCTCCATTGACCGCCTATATAATTTTATAAATCACACCTTATTAATTAAAAATTGAAAAACTTAAAGTTTTACAT
>CASEYA010000075.1 GCA_949291975.1 uncultured Christensenella sp. | reverse complement strand
GCTAAACAGTTTTAAGAGGAAAAAATGCAACAAGCAAAAAAAGATTTTTTAAAAACACTTATTTTCGACCAAACTGCATTTGAAGAAGAAATAAACAAAATATACGATGAAACACAAAACAATGCAACAAAGGATGCCTACTTCTTTTTGATATCTCAAAATGCCCACAGGTCACAAGAGGGTATGCAAGAACATCATGTTGAAAAATTTTTGAAAGAAATTTATAAAAGTTGGTATGAATTTTTTCAAAAATATACAATTGCAACAGATGATGAAAAGTTAACAAAACTCATTCAAAAAGACCTTGAAAAATTTAGAACAGACCCAAAATTTGCTCCAGAGAACATTGAGAAAAATGATGGATATAGCAACTTTTTTATTCATCAATTTAAAAACGAATTTCAAACAGATTACTGGTGTGTTGTAAAAAATCAAGGCTTTTTCCCTTTTTTGTTTAATTCATTTGGTGATGGCTTTTTGCACATATACAGCCCAATAAACAATAACAATCGAAATGTTCGTCTTTATATCAACCTTAAAACAGAAAACATTTTGCCAGTTGCCACCATGGTTTTTGAGCATTGCTATGATAAGAACATTTTTATGCATTTTAAATTTGCACCACGAGATATAAGAAACGACACATTTATAATTTACACCACCTATGAAGACGCACAAGAATATGTTGAACTTTTAAAGCAAATAAAAAGAAAACATCCACAACTTTTTGAGGGAACCGAAAACAAAAACCCACTTCTTGCCAGTGTTGAAGGTGCAGAATTTATTGGGTTTGGCGAAGAACCAAAATATAAAATTTCCTCTTTTAACACCGAAAGAGAAATCATTTTCAAAATGTGCATTGAAGAGCAAAAAGCAACAATTAAAAACATTCTAAACGACAAAAACAAAGTTGTTCAAAATCAAAATGGTAAAGTTTTAAGTGTGGATGACTTTTTATTAAATTTCTTCAAGCAAAGATTAACTCAGCAAATTTCTGAGGAGATTGAAAAAGTGTCTAGAACAAAAATAAAATCTACTCTTAACGATGAGCAAGTGAAAAAATATCTTGACGGACAAAAAAAGATTTTGACACAAATTAAAACAGGATATTTTCAGGGTAAATTTGAAGATATGCTTTCTGCATATAAAAGCTATCTTGACACGCCAGTTGCAATTGAAGAGCACTTTATTTCTTCAAGCAATATTTGTTTTAATGTCAGCATCAATATTCCTGACTATGCTGGGCAACAAACAGAAAATAAGGACAAATACGACATCAAAATTCCAATTTCTACCCATGATATCAATAACAAACTTTTATCTTTGTTCGAAGAAGAAAACAAAGCGTGCAAACAGCGAATTCATGAAAAAGAAACACAGAATAAATATTTACAGGAAAATCATATTTCAGCAACCTATCCTTTTTTAAATATTGAAACTGAGCAAGAGATAGCAAAAGAAAAAAAGACAAGCCCCGCTTTTAACTAGGCTTGTTTTTTTATTTTTACAAATGCTAACATAATTTATATCAATTTTCATTTATCCTGCTTGCCTGCTCTTCTTTTTCATAGAGTTTGCGATAACTTGCACAACTTTTCAAAAGTTGTTTGTGTGTTCCTTTTGCTGTTATTTTTCCATTTTCCAAAACATAAATCACATCACAGTCCACAATGGTTGAAAGTCTGTGTGCAACAATCACCGAGGTGCAAACTCCCTTTAATGCGTCAAGTGAATTTTTTATTTCGTTTTGATTTTCGTTATCAAGCGCACTGGTTGCTTCGTCCAACAACAAAAGTTTGCTGTTTTTAAGAAAAGCACGGGCAATGGCAAGGCGCTGTTTTTGCCCACCGCTTAAAGTAATGCCTCCCTCGCCCACCATGGTATCAAGTTTTTTTGGCTTATCCATTACAAAATCAAAAAGCCTTGCTTTTTTAAGCGCATCAATAATTTGCTCATCTGTTGCATCTTCTTTTGCATATAAAAGATTTTCTTTTATGGTTGCATTAAAAATATATGGCGACTGCGACACCAAACAAACATTGCTTCTAAGCGCCTCTTCGGTTAAAGTTTTGTTATCTACTCCGTCAAGCAAAACTTTGCCTTTGGTGCAATCATTAAGCCGTGGAATAAGGCTTAAAATGGTGCTTTT
>CASEYA010000074.1 GCA_949291975.1 uncultured Christensenella sp. | reverse complement strand
TTCCTATCTTCTTTTCTGCGATGTATATCAAGAGGTTTATGGAAATTTAGACAGTTCAATGAACAGACCAATTTCCACCTTTAACACTGAAACAGAATATGTCTATTTAACATATGTAAAAGGCGTTTTAATGTTTGATGGCATTGCAGAAGTGATAGGGCAAAACAAAATGGAAAAATGCTTGCAAGCACTCTATGCAAAATATGCAATGCAGGAAGTCACACCGTCGCAAATGATAGAAACTTTCAGTAAAACAAGTGGCAGAAAAATTGAAAATTATATTGCCTCATGGCTAGATGGCACCGTAATTTTGGAAGAACTCAGCGCATAATTATTAAATTTATTATAAAACATACAGAGTGTTTGAACCTTGACGGTTAATCTTGCACTCTGTTTTTATTTTTAGTTAATCTTTTTCTAAATGTAGTAAAGATATAAGTAAAAAGCGAATAAAACGAAGACATCAATGGTTTGTTGGTAAGTTTACAAAAAAATAACTCCAAACAATTGTTTGAAGTTAGGCACTCTCACTTTTTAAGTGGCGCACATTGTTTGCGTTTAACTTTCGTTTCCGCTCTAACGTTATTGTATACAATAAAAATATAAAATTCAATAAAATAAGAGTAAAAATGGCAATAAACATAATATTTGCATCATCAAGATATGGCAAAACAAGTTTAATTACTCATTTATTCAATGAAAAAAGCATTTGACCGTGACCGTGTTTTTAATGCAAAAAGAAATAATTAATAAAAATAATAATGGTTTTTAAGTTATCTGTTCCACCACTTTTCATGCTTTTTAATTATGATTGTGTTTTTAAAAAGTTTCGTTGTTTGCCTCTAAATTTTTAAAATAAATTTAAAAAAGTTTGTAACGTTGAAAAATCAAATAAATTTATGTATTTTTTAAATAAATTTGTAGATTTTTTGAAAATGCGATATTTTGAGTAAAGAAAAAGCACTAACGCAAAAAATTAATTTATTTCACTTGCTTTTTATTTTTTCAATATAGTATAATAAAAGCATAAAATCAAAGTGCAAGCGCAAAATATAATTAGTAAAAATTTTTTTAATTTGTTATTAATTTAAACCACAAAGTGTTTATAAAAATAAAAATAGGAGAAAAAATGGAAGAGCAAAAAACTTTTTCAAAAAGTAAAAAGATAATGGTGTTCTGTTTGGCCATTTTTTTTGCCTTTATTTGTGCAGGGTGGGGGATATTGCAGTGGTTAAATAACCAAAATAAATCGCTTAATGCTACCACCAGCACAGATACCACATCATTTGTTTCTGTGGACGAAATTTGGAATGCAGAAAACGGCTGTTTTTACACAGATACCCTAAACACACTTTTGCAATATATAACCAATGACGCAGATGTTACAGTAAGTGATATAACGGTGCAAGGTTCTCTTGGCAACTTGCTTTCTGAAAACTCAGCATACTCAGACGGAGCCTTAACTTCTGCAGAAATAAGAACAAACACTGTTAACAACAAAACTGCATCACAAGATGTTCAAGTTACCTTTGGTGGACTCACATGGACGGTGGTATATTTAACAAAAGATAAAAGCGGAAATGATATTCTAACTCTCTGGCTTTCAAACAACTATCAAAAAGCATGGGAGGGCAGAGAAGCAGACGAGGGAGAACACTATGGCTTCATAAACGGTGCTTTATATTCCGATTGGTCAAATAATTTTTATAATTTTTATTACACAGTAAACTATCCAACAAATATGTATGGAACAAGTTATATAAACGCAGTGACCTTGAATAATGGTGGAGCATATGTGTTATCTCAATCAGGCAATTATGATGACAGCAATTCTTCAATGACCCTAAAAACAGATGTTTCACAAGATGCAAATAGCGTGTTTGCAATTTATACCATGGACAATGTGGCAGGCAGTGTAACAGAATATCTTGTTCGACCAAATCAAGTAACATATCAAGAAACAGAGAACGCATATGCTGAGGGATGTTTATATACTTATGGAAATGATGCCTATGGAA
>CASEYA010000073.1 GCA_949291975.1 uncultured Christensenella sp. | reverse complement strand
ACCAGTTTGTCATAGAGCTTATCATAATCGGCGTCAGCAACAATTGGGTCGTCAAGAACATAGTAATAATAACTGTATTTATTCAGTTCATCAACAAGTTTTTGCATTTCTTGCTTTATATTATCCACGAGAATTTCTCCTATTTCTTCAAAATTTTTAGCGGTGCATATTCAAGCGAAAGTTTTTTTGCACCCAAGACATTAAAGTTCACTGTTACCATTTTTGAAGTTTGAACTTCACTGTCGTCAACAATTTCTCCAACACCAAAACTTGAATGAAAAACCTGAACTCCTTTTTTGAAGTCATCAAAGTTTTTACTTCCAGCGGGCTGGCTGAATGCATTTGGTGTGAATGTTGGCTTGGTTTTATTAACAAAACTTTCAAGTTCTGCCTCTTCAAGAAAACGGCTTGGCTTTTGGAATTGTTCCCTTCCCCAAAGATTTCTAAAACGGCAACCACTTAAAAAAAGTTTTTGCTTTGCACGAGTAATTGCAACATACATCAGCCTGCGTTCTTCTTCGATGTCATCATTGTCAAAATTGCGGATGATAGGGAAAACACCTTCTTCCATGCCAACAATGAAAACAATTTTAAATTCCAAGCCTTTAACAGCATGAACGGTGCTTAAAAGAACAGAATTTTCTTCAAAATCGGTGTTATCAAGGTCATTCTGCAAAGCAACAGATTGCAAATATTCGTCAAGCGTTGCTTCTGGATTATCCTTTTGAAATTCCTTTACGCTTTCTGCAAATTGTTCAATGTTTAAAAGTCTTGTTAAATCTTCTTCGCTGTCGGTGTTATAAATCTTTTTAAAGTCCACTGTATCAATTATGAACCTCACAAACTCAGCCACTGGAAGATTTGTTTGTTCCTTTAATATGTTATAAATTTGCATAAAACTTTCTGCTTTTTTCTTTATGCTTGGTTTTACATCATATTTATCTATGTTTGCCATGATATATAACAGCGGTTTATTGTCTTGCATTCTTAAAGTTAAAATGGTGTTTTCGCCAATTCCAATTTTTGAAAAGGAAAAAATGCGAAGCAAACTTTCTTCATCAAAGGGGTTTGTTAAAATTCTTAGATATGCAATCACATTTTTTATTTCTGCACGTTCAAAGAATTTAAAACCACCCAAAACCTTATAGGCAATGCCTGCGTTGTTTAAAAACTTTTCAAAATTTCTTGAAAGTGCATTAAGTCGCATTAAAACTGCAATGTCGTTTGCTGAATAGCCTTGGTTGCGAATGAGGTCAACAATTTTGCGCCCAACAAATTCCGCTTCTTGATAATCACTGTTTGCCAGAAAATAGGTCACATCATCGCCCTCTGGGTTTTCTGTCCAAAGCACCTTTTTTATGCGTGTTTCATTTTTTTCTATAACCTTGTTTGCAATGTCAATTATCTTTTTTGTAGAGCGATAGTTTTGCTGAAGTTTGAAAACTTTTAGGTTTGGAAAGTCTTTTTGAAAGTTTGCAATGTTTTCAATGTTGGCACCACGCCAACCGTATATGCACTGGTCTTCATCCCCTACAACCAAAATATTTTGCCATTTTTTCGCAAGCATTCTTGCAATGTCATATTGCACCTTGTTTGTGTCTTGAAACTCGTCTATGTGAATATATTGAAACTTATCTTGATAAAAAGCAAGCACATCAGGAAATTTTTGAAAAAGTTCAAAAGTTTTCATCAAAAGGTCGTCAAAATCAAGTGCGTTTGAGTTTTTAAGTTTTTCTTGATAGCCTGCATATACGCCATTAATCTCTTCTTCTAGGCTTTCTCCAACAACTTCTGCTTGATATTCCATTGGAGATAAATTGTTATTTTTTGCCCTATTGATGTGAAAAATAATTGTCTTGCGGTCGCTTTCGTCTTCCACCTTGAAAGATGCAAAAAGTTCTTTTAGAATGTGATTTTTTTCATCATCAGCATATACACTGAAACTTTTGCTGAAACCAAGTTTGTCAATATCTCTGCGCAAAATTCTTAGACAGAGAGAGTGGAATGTGGAAATCCACACCCCGCTGTTTGAACCAATCATGCTGTCTACACGCTGTTTCATTTCGTTTGCCGCTTTGTTTGTGAACGTAATTGCCAAAATGTTGTAGGGACTGACTTTCTTTTCGTTAATCAAATAGGCAATTCTGTGTGTAAGAAGCCTTGTTTTTCCACTTCCTGCGCCTGCTGTTATTAAAAGTGCGCCCTCTGTTTGCAAAACGGGCAAAAGTTGCTCTTCGTTTAGGTTTTCTATTATACTCAATCTTAACACCTCTTTTGCTAAGTATATCAAAACACAAAAATTTTGGCAACCAAAAAAAGAGGCGCAAAACCTCTTTTTCAGCAAGCAATTAAATCATTTTTCTTATATTCTATATCAAAGCGATGTTTAAGTTCGTTATATTTATCTGTAAGTTCAAAAATATAGTTTTGTTTGCCGTTGTCGTCAAGTTTATCATATACTTCATGGTCAATCAGTTGCATAATTGGATTTAAAACATATTCGTTTTGAGACAAAAGATTAACCACTTTTGCATATAGTTGTTCATCTGGCGAATTGTTTGGTGCACCAAAAATCTCACGCTCAACCTTTCTTTTGAACATAGATTTAAGTTGAGAAATGTTGTCGTTATTTGAATAGTGCGATTTAAGAAAATTTGCACGGTCTTTGCTGATATTCTCCCAATAACCTGTCATCAAACGCTTTCTGGCTTGTTTTGCGTATTCTTTTAGCGACATATTTTCCATTTTTTCCTCCCCCTTCATTTTTTAAAGTTTATTATAAAATTTTACAAAAATAAAATGATTTTTGGCGAAAATTTGGCTTTCGACAAAATAAGCCAAAATTTCAGTGATAAGAGGTCTTGAAAAGTCGAAAAACATTTGCTGTTCAACAAAAAAGCACAGAAATTTTTTGACATTTATCTGCTTGTGCTAGTTATGCAATTATCAAATATGTTTTTATTTGTGTTGTTTTGCCACAATACAAAAAGCCAGACTTTTAGGTCTGGTTTTTGTGTTATGTATTTCATTTGAAATTTGAACTGCTTTTTGTGTGTTTATTATTTTTCAGCCAAAAATCTAGCCTTTCATTTTTTATAACATTTCTCAGCAGGTGCGCTTTGCACTTGAAATATGGATAATAAACTTTTATTTTTATATCAATTTTTTAATTATTAATTTTGTGCTAGTTTTACCACAGTGTGCTCCACACTCGAACTATTGACTGCTTTTCGTTTTTATATCAATTTTTTAGTTATTT
>CASEYA010000072.1 GCA_949291975.1 uncultured Christensenella sp. | reverse complement strand
TTATGTCTAGATTTAATGGTGCTTTTCAGTTTTTCTGCTTCCTTTTGCTTTTGCACATATTTTTCTCTTTCTGTTTTCAGCAACATAACAGCTTTGGTATCTGAATTAATACCCCTAGACTTTCTTACATCAATTGGAACAAACAGCATTGGATTATTATCCAATGCTTTCAGTTGTTTGTTAACCGTTTTTTTAATAAAATCACTGCAATCTTTGGTCAGTTTTAAAATTTCCTCGGTTGAATACCCTGTGATATATGCAGTATATACAATAATAGAAATGTGATGAGCATTGGTTCCAAGCGCACCGTCTTTCACGGTATTGACAAAAACTATGTTTTGCCCCGTTAGTCCATGCTCCCACTTATCATGGCTTGAACTGTTGCCCTCTAAAAATTTACAAAAGCCAAACTTTAACGCCAACTTTTGAATTTCTTTGTTTGATTGAACCACCAAATAAAACCCCTTATACTAGATGTTTTTATCATTGTTAAAATCTTCATCTTTTTGCTTGTTTTCTTCTGCAAATTCATCTTTCTCAATGTGGTCAATCATGTCTTTTTGGTTGCCACTTTTTTTGCTTAAATCGCTTTCTGCTTGGTTTATAACATTCTCTTCATTTTCCGCAAAAGTTTGCTCTTCATCTGCTAACAGACTTTCTGCTTGTTCTTCTGTTTCGTTTGCTGAAAAGTTTTGGTCATGTTGCTCAAGTTCGGCATTTTTGGCAATGATAACACCCTCTACCTCTTCTTCAACCTGCTGAACTTCCTTTGCAACTTTTTCGACATCAACATTTTCATCAACAGAATCAATTACTGCAACCGAGGCGATTTTCGAATTTCCTTTGAGTTTCATCATCTTAACACCCATTGCCGTTCTAGAAAGCAAACGAAGGGAATCACTGCTAACACGAATTGTAACACCATTATCTGCAATAATGATGATATCCTCACAGTTAACAAGTTGTTTAAGTGCAACCACCATGCCCGTTTTTTCGTTCAAAGCGCCAGCGCTAACACCCATTCCGCCACGAGATTGCTTTCTGTATCCATCAACCTTAACACGCTTGCCATAGCCGTTTTCGGTGATGGTCAGCATTTCACTGCCCTCTTTTACCACACACATATCAACCAGTTTTGCACCGTCAGAAAGTTTCATGGCACGCACACCATGGCTTGTTCTGCCACTTGGGCGAATTTGTGTTTCACTGAAACGAATGCACTTGCCAGCCGAAGATGCCACCAGAATATCGTCATCGCCGTCACTTTGAGCAACAGACACCAGTTCGTCGCCCTCATCAAGCACAATTGCCTTTTTACCAACTTGGCGAATGTTCTCAAACTCGCTCATTGGAGTTTTCTTGATAAGTCCATTCTTGGTTGCAAGCACCAAAAAGCCGTTTTCAATGTTGCTTTTTGCAATTACTGCTTGCACCTTTTCGTCTTGTTCAATTTGAATAAGGTTAACAGCAGCACGGCCTTTGCTAGACTTGCTTGCTTCGGGAATATCATAGGTTTTAAGGGTATAAACTTTGCCATAGTTTGTAAAGAACATCAAGGTGTCGTGGGTGTTTGCAACAAACACTCTGTCCACAAAATCGGTGTCTTTTGTCTTGTGAGAAGAAACACCAATTCCACCACGGTGTTGCAAGTGATATTCGCTCAGTGCCATGCGTTTAACATAGCCTTGGTTGGTCATGGTAACCACCATGTCTTCACGAGCAATCAGGTCCTCAAGGTCAATGCTTCCAATATCTCCAGAAATTGCGGTCTGCCTTGGCGATGCATATTTTTCCTTGATTTCGCTAAGTTCTTTTGCAATGATTGCAAGCACTTTGTTTGGGTTATCAATTATGCTTTGCATCTCGGCACAAAACTTTCTAAGTTCTTCAAGTTCTTCATTAAGTTTATAAACTTCCAGCGAAGTAAGTCTAACAAGTCGCATATCCAAAATTGCGTTTGCTTGTTTTTCTGTTATATCCAAACTTTGCATCAATTTTTCAAGTGCTTCTTGACGCTCTTTGCTTTGACGAATGATTTTTACCACTGCGTCAATGCTAGAAAGCGCTTTAACAAGCCCTTCTACAATGTGTTCACGCTCTTTTGCCTTTTGCAAATCAAACATTGTTCGGCGCAAAATCACTTGCTTTTGATGTTCTAGATAATAATATAAAATCTCTTTTAGGTTTAAAATTTTTGGCTCGCCGTTCACAAGTGCCAAAAGGGTAATTCCCGCACTTGTTTGCAGTTGACTGTGTTTATAAAGCAAGTTCAAAACAACCTGTGGGTTTGCTTCTTTTTTGATGTCTACCACAATTCTCATACCCTCACGGTCGCTTTCTTCACGAATGTCTGAAATTCCTTCAATACGCTTATCCTTTACCAGCCCTGCCATTTGTTGAATTAAAAGTGCCTTGTTTACCTGATGAGGAATTTCAGTTATCACAATGTGAAAACGCCCTTTATCATCCTCTTCAATTTCGCACTTTCCACGAACAACAACTTTGCCATGTCCAGTCTTATATGCCTGACGAATACCCATGCGCCCCATAATGATTCCACCTGTTGGGTAGTCAGGTGCTTTGATATAGTCCATAAGTTCGTCAACGGTAATTTCTGGGTTATTAATAAGAGCAATAACTCCGTCAATAACTTCGCCAAGATTATGCGTTGGAATGCTTGTTGCCATTCCAACAGCAATACCGTCTGCACCGTTAACCAAAAGGTTTGGAAAACGGCTTGGAAGAACAACTGGTTGCATCAAGGTATCATCAAAGTTTGGGCAGAAATCAACACTGTCCTTATCAATATCTCTAAGCATTTCGCCAGCAATCTTAGAAAGTCTTGCCTCGGTATACCTCATGGCAGCAGGTGGGTCACCGTCAACCGAACCAAAGTTTCCGTGTCCGTCAACAAGTGGTGCTTTAAGAGTAAAATCTTGTGCAAAACGCACAAGTGCCTCATATACCGCAGTATCTCCGTGTGGATGATAGTTACCAAGCACGTTACCAACAATTCTTGCACACTTACGATATGGCTTGTCGTTAAAAAGATTAAGTTCGCTCATTGCATACAAAATTCTGCGGTGAACAGGTTTCAGTCCGTCACGCACATCAGGAATTGCACGAGACACATTCACTGCCATGGCGTATGCAATAAAACTCTTTTTCATTTCATCAATAACAGGAACCTTGATAATCTGGCTTTCCTTGTCCATTATTGTTTCATTTTCTTCCATTTTTCATCTCCTAGGGTTATGCACCAAACTCTTTTGGTTTGTTTTGATTTTTATCTTTTGTTTTTTCCTCTGATTTCAGCAAAGTGGTGGAACTTTGGCTTTTAAAAGCATCTTCCAAAGGCAAACTGTGGTCCGTTATTGTTTCACTGCTTAAATCTGTATCAAAAGGCTTGCGCAATTTGCTATATAGATATTTCTCTTTTGGGGTATAAGCAAAGGTAACTCGATTTGGGTTTTGATATTGACTAGCCTCTGGAACAATTTGCCCGCTTTTTAGTTTTTGCTGATATTTTTCTTTTTCAACAAGTTTTTCATAAATTGTTTTCTCTGGCTCAGAAATGGTGTTTGCTTCGCCCTGGTCTAGCTCAAAAGAATAATCATATGTTGCGCCAACTGTGTTTCTTGCTTTGTGTTCTTGTTTTAATTGTTCAAGGGCAATTTTATTTTTTTCATCAAAGGCAGTTTCGCTGTTTGATATATCTTTTTGCTTCATAACAACCTTCCCCTTTTAAAGTGTTTTTTGCTCAAACTCTTTAAGTCTTTTTTTAATTTCTTTAACATTCAGCACCCTGCCCACTTCTTCTTTAACCTGTTCTTTGTCTTTTACTTTTTCTTTTGCTCTTTTAATGCTGTTTGGCAAAACCAGCCTGCCATTTTGGTCGTGCCTTTTTCCTGGTGCTATATCATGTGTTTGCATCTGCTTTAATGAAATGTGCTTTGTTATATCTTCTTCAAGTTCAGTTCTTTCTTGCATAAAAAATCACTCCTTTAAACATCCAAATCTTTAACAAGACTAGCATTTTGCTCAATAAATTCACGCCTTAATTCTGGACAGTCGCCCATTAAAAGATTAAAAATCTTATCCGCTTCAAAAGCGTCTTCCATGGTTACCTGCAAAAGCGTTCTTGTCGCTGGGTCCATGGTGGTGGTCCAAAGTTGTTCGGCGTTCATCTCGCCAAGACCTTTATATCTTTGAATTTCAACGCCTTTACGGCCAAATTCGCTTAAATAACTTTCAAGTTCTGCATCGCTATAGAAATATCTAACCACTCCGCTTCTGGTAACCTTATAAAGTGGTGGCTGTGCAATATAGATGTGTCCGTGTTCAATCAGTGGACGCATAAAGCGGAAAAAGAAGGTCAGCATCAAAATGCGAATGTGGCTTCCGTCAACATCGGCATCGGTCATGCAGATGATTTTGTCATAGCGAAGTTTGCTTTCGTCAAACTCTTCACTGATTCCACAACCAAAAGCGGTAATCATGGTCTTTATCTCTTGATTTTCTAAAATTCTGTGCAGTCTTGCTTTCTCCACATTCAAAATCTTTCCACGCAGTGGCAAAATTGCCTGAAATTTTCTATCTCTGCCCTGTTTTGCTGTTCCACCTGCACTGTCTCCCTCAACCAAAAAGATTTCGCACTCCTTGGCGTCCTTAGAGGTGCAGTCTGCAAGTTTACCAGGCAGGGTGTTTGTTTCCAAAACACCTTTTCTTCTGGTAAGTTCTCTTGCACTTCTTGCAGCATCTCTTGCTCGCTGAGCGGTAACGCATTTTAAAACAAGTTCTTTTGCTGGGGTTGGGTTTTCCTCTAAAAATGCGCCAAACTCGTCTTGCATAACCTTTTCAACAAAAGGTCGCATCTCGCTGTTGCCCAGTTTGGTTTTGGTCTGCCCTTCGAATTGCGGTTCGGTAAGTTTCACGCTTATAATTGCGCAAATACCCTCTCGAACATCATCCCCAGAAAGTTTTTCATTTTCCTTTAAGATTTTGTTTTTTATGCCATAGTCATTGATAATCTTTGTAAGTGCGTTTTTAAAACCGTTAAGGTGCGTTCCACCCTCTTCGGTGTTAATGTTGTTTGCATATGCGTGAATAATTTCACTGTATCCGTCGTTATACTGAAAGCAAATTTCCGCCTGCATGGTGTCTTTTTGCTTATAGATATAAATTGGCTTTTCAAACAAAACTTCTCTGCCCTTGTTTAGAAAATCTACAAACTCAACAATTCCACCTTCAAAATGGAAAACATCTTTTTTCTCTTGCCCTTCTCGCTCATCTTCCACCGAAATTGTAAGTCCACGGTTCAAAAAGGCAATTTCTTTAAATCTTGTTTTAAGGCTGTCATAGTTAAAATCAACCGTTTCAAAAATTTCTGGGTCAGGCAAAAAGGTAACAGCTGTTCCTGTTTCCTTTGTGCTTCCAACAATGGTCAGCGGATTGATTGGGTTGCCACGAACATAGTCCTGATGATAGATATTGCCATTTTGCTGAACCTCAACTTCCAATCTGGTAGAAAGTGCGTTAACAACACTAAGACCAACGCCATGAAGACCTCCAGAAATCTTATATCCACTTCCGCCAAACTTGCCACCAGCGTGAAGTTTTGTTAGAACAACCTCAACTGCGCTTTTCTTTTCTGTCTTGTGCATTCCTGTTGGAATTCCACGCCCATTATCTGTAACCGAGCAACTGCCGTCCTTGTGCAAAACAACCTCAATTTTGTTGCAATATCCAGCCAAAACCTCGTCAATACTGTTATCAACAATTTCAATAATCAAGTGTTGCAGTCCTCTTTCATCAGTCGAACCAATATACATTCCAGGGCGTTTTCTAACTGGGTCCAACCCCTCTAGAACCTGAATTGCATCTTCATCATAATTTCTTTCATTTGCCATATTATTTTCCCTCTTAAAAATCTACTCTATATTTTACCACAAATAAAAAATTTTCACAAACAAAAATCAAAAATAAATGGTGTAAAAAGCCCAAAAATCAATCATTTTTTTGATATTTAAGCAAATTTTACACCTTTTAACAAAAAATTGATTTTTCAGCACTTATTCAGCCATTTTTTAAGCAAAAAGCATTCATCAAAATCACAGACTTTTGCTTTTTCCTCTAAACTGGTTGCCAATTTCTTTTTGCAACTGATAAATCACATTACTATTTTCCATTCTAACACCTTGCGTGCAAATAAATTTAGAAGTGGCATCCATGTTGGTAAACATATATCTGTTAAACCGATATTTTTCTTGGTCCTCTTTTGAAATTTGCGAGCAAGCAATTTTATCCTGCACTTTTTTATCACAGAATTTCACAATGTCTGTCATTGCAGAAACAACTTTTGGCACGTCCTTTTCGTTAAGTGTGGCGTCAAATTTTCTTATGTCCTTATAAAAGCAAGACAGATAGTTTGCAAAAAGTTCATCCATTTTATTTACATCTTGCATATCACAATTTAGCCCTTTTATTCCATGGATGTGCTGAGATTTCCACTC
>CASEYA010000071.1 GCA_949291975.1 uncultured Christensenella sp. | reverse complement strand
TTAAATGGTTTTGGAGTAAATGACTGTGGTGTGCATTCATAAAAATCGCAGTCTTTTATGTTATTAAAAAATGGAAGAGCTGTTGGAAGAGCGTTTGTTGTTTTAAATCCCAGATTTTCATATATTTTTTTGGCAATTATATTTTTTGGACTTACCCAAAGATGAAGTTTATTTTTGTTGTGCTTAAAAAAATCACTGATTAAATAATTCAGCAAATTGGTTGCTATGTGCTGATTTTGAAAGTTTTTCTTTGTGTTTACATCCATTAAATAGCTTTGCTGTGTTTCTGGGTGGTAACGAACAAAGGCATAAGCAACTGGTAAATTGTTTTCATATGCTACAATCATATAAGCGTTGTTTGAGCAAAACATTTCTTCATAGTGACATTTTACATTTTCAACAAAATTTTCAGGAGTTTCTAAAATGGAGATTATTTGCTCAAAAATCTCATTTTTATTTTGCAAAAAATTCTGGTTTGTTAATTTTTTATATTTCATAAATTGTGCCTTTTAATTGACTTTAAATTTTTATTTTTAATTATTTTTTGAAATTTTTAAAGTTTTTATTATATTTTACATGATTTTTTCAAAAATAAAAAGCATTTTTAATACATTTTAAAAATTTGGTCATAATATTTATTGAAAATTTTTTATTTATAACTTTACTTTTTTGTTTGACTTTTAATATTAAAATAAAATATAATTAAAAAAACAAAAGAGGATTAACAAATGACAAAGAAATTTCTGTTATCAACATTAATACCGCTTGGTGTCATGTTGCTTGGCTTTATTACCATTCTAATTTTGGTTTATAGTGCTGACCTTGGTGCTTTACCGGCAGACAGTGCAATTGCTGAGTGGGCATATTCAATTCGTGGTGAAAAGGGAGGAGCGTTCTATTGGTTTAATAGAATTATCACCGAACTTGGATACACATATTTTGTGGTGGCATTTATTGTTTTATTGGGAATTATTTGGAAATTTAGAAGCAAAACATGGTTCATGGCAATTACCGTTTTGATTTCTTGGCTTTTGCAAAGATTGTTAAAATCAATAATTGGGCGTCCAAGACCAGATGAAACAATGTGGTGGATGACAGAGGGCTCTTCAAGTTTTCCAAGCGGACACTCAATCACAGTTGCTTGCTTGTTTGTTTTGGTAATTTATTTTGTGGTTACTTCAGACAAACTTAAACCATGGCTAAAAGGTGTGCTTGCCACTCTTTCTGCTCTTGCAATTTTCTTTGTTGGTTTTTCAAGAATAATTTTGGGAGTTCACTACTTCACTGATGTTACTGCTGGGTTGTTGTTTGGTGCAAGTTGTGCAATTTTGGGCATAATTGCTTATCAAATTTATTTAGATATTAAGAAAAAGAAAAAAGATAAAATATTGGAAAAATATCGTTATGCGCAAGAAAAAGGCATAGAAAATGCAAAATTTTTGTGATTTTATATTAATTTTTTAATAAATTTATAAAAATAGAGCTAAAATCAGTTTGGCTCTATTTTGTATATTGACAAATTTATTGCAAGTCATTTTATAGAAAGATGTTTTGTTTTGTTTGCCAAAGGAAAAAATTTTTATTATAATATTTCATGGTAAATGTTTATTTTTACTTTGTTAGAAAAGTTCTATATTTAAAGGTGTGTTATGTGTGGAGTGAAACTTCTATCATGGTTTACGGGAATTGTTATTCCTCTTGTGATTATAGGCATTGTTATATATGCTGTTTATTATTAGATAAAAGTTTAGGGTGCTAATATGGCGAAAAAGGAAAAGGCGCAAAACTATAAAACAAAAAAAGGCTGTTGGCGTAAATCATGGCTTGGTTTATGCATTGTTATTTTTGTGCTAATTTTTGGCATAGTGGGTGTTTTTGATATGCTCTATGGCTCTTTAAGTTTAGAAAAATATTCAAATCTTTTAAAAGAGCTTGATGTTAACATAACTGATGAGCAAATGAGTGACAACTTGATAACAGAGCAAGAGGTTGCCGATTTTGAAACAAAATTTAGTGTGGCGGTAACAACGGTTAATGGCGAACCAATTTTTGATGAAAAGCATTCCTTTATCTAT
>CASEYA010000070.1 GCA_949291975.1 uncultured Christensenella sp. | reverse complement strand
CTTGCTGGTTGTGTTCCGTTAACACTTGAAATGGCTTGGCAAATTTTGGTTTTTCTCTATATGCTAATTACGGGTGGTATGTCCATAAGCGATATTGGTGGACCGCTTACAACCATTGGAACAATTGCAGAATATTCACAGCAAAGCATAGCAAATCTGTTTGTATTCTTGCCTTTTATTGCCGTTAATTTGGCAATGTTTAACATTTTACCAATTCCATCACTTGATGGTGCAAGAATTGTTTTTACCGTGATTGAATGGATACGGGGCAAACCAATCAGCAGACAGGTCGAAGGATATATTCACATGGTGGGGCTTGTTGTGCTGTTTGCTTTTGTGATTTTTGTTGATATTTTCAATATATTTACCTAGCGAGGTTAACACAAATGACAATAAATGAACTTATAAGCGAAGATAAATTTTCATGTTTTAAATTTTCTGATGTTGAGTATGACCAAAAAGCAGATACCACAACAATAACTTTTTTGTATTCTAAAAAAAACAAGCCAACCGACCAGTTGAAAGAAGAACTTAAAAACAAAATTCTAACATCTTTTCACATTGGCAATTGTAGCGTAAAATTTAAACCAAGTTATGCTGACCAAGATATTGTCTTTAAAGACCTGTTAGATTTTGAGAAAAATCAATTTCCTTATTTAAAGAGTATAATAAAAAAAGACGATTTAAAAGTTGAAAATCAAGATGACCAAATTCTAATTACAATTGATTGTGATAACGAAGTAAAAGATATTCTGGAACAACAGAAATATTGTGAGGCTTTTTCAGACTTTTTGTCTAAACAATTTTTTGAGCCAGTAAAAGTTGTGCTTAATCCATGCAAAGCCACTGCTGAAAAAAAAGAGCAAGAGGAAGTCAGTGATACAGTGGAACTTTTGCAAATATTTGAAAAAGAAGCAGCACTAAACAGCGTTCAAGTAAGTGAAATGGCTGTTGTTGTTGGAAAACCAATCACTAGTCCAATTAAATTTATTAAAGACATCAAGAAAAATGAGGAAATTGTTGTTGCGGGCAAAATGCTTGCAAAAAACATTAAAGCATTTATACCTAAAAGCCAAAAAGGGCAAGAAAACCCAACAGAAAAACACAAATTTTCTTTTGTGCTGGAAGATGCTAGTGGAAGCATTGATGTTGTTATGTTCCCAACCGATGCAGACCTTGAAAAACTTGACCGTTTAATAGAGGGCTGTGAGGTTGTTATTTCTGGTTCTTTAAGTGAATTTGGTAACACCTATAACATCAAAGCAAACAATCTTTCTGTATGCAAAATTTTAACAAAAGAAGTTCAATATTTGTGGAGAGATGAGCACAACTCTTATAGAAAGGTCTTTCCAAAAGAAATGGTTGACTTGCATCAAATGGACCTTTTTTCTGCGCTTGAAGCACCAAATGAATATTGGCAAAATGGCAAATCTGTTGTTGTTTTTGACTTTGAAACAACAGGTTTAAATGCAGATACTTGTGAAATAATTGAAATAGGTGCGGTAAAAGTTAAAAATGGAGTTTGTGTAGAGACCTTTTCAACGCTTATTAATCCAAAACAAAAACTTTCACAAGAAATTACAAACATAACAGGAATCACAAATGAAATGTTGGTTTTTGCTCCAACTCTTGAAGATGTGATTGCTGATTTCTATAAATTTACAAAAGGCTCAGTTTTAAGTGCATATAATATTGGTTTTGACATAAAATTTTTAAAGAACGCTGGGCTCAAATATCGCTATAACTTTAACAATGAACAGATAGATACTTTGGAACTTGCAAGGAACAAAATTGCATCACTTTCAAACTATAAACTTTCTACTGTTGTAAAAGCACTAAACATTTCTCTTGTAGATGCTCACCGAGCCCTTAATGATGCCATTGCAACGGCTAAGGTGTTCATAAAACTTATTTAATTTGCTTGACTTTATTGCTAATTTTTGTTAGAATATTCGTAGAAAATAATAAGTTAGGGAGGGTTTGCGATGAAACAGAAAAATAAAGTATCTTCATACTTTGCTACATTGCGCGCAAGTCAAATTAAACTTTTGGAGCAAACTATTTCTTGGCGTCAAAAAAACATAAAAATGATAAGCAAAAAGAACAAGCAAACAAATGCCATGACCATGGTATAATTTTATAGTCCTAATTTTGCAAATTGATTATCAGTTTTTTGGTAAAATGTCTTGATATTTATAAAAATATGTGTTATAATATCACCGTATGCTAGTATGAGTGGGTTTTTCGCCCACTCATAATTTTTAAAAGGAGATAAAAATGATTAACAGCAAAGACTTTTTTATAGCACTTGACCTTTTGGAAAAAGAAAAAAAGATAAAGAAAGAATATTTTATTTCAGCGCTTGAAAGTGCGCTTACAAGTGCATATAAGAAAAATTTTGGAGAGGCAAAGTCCGCAACGGTAAAACTTAATCCAGAAAAAAACACAATCAAAGTTTTGGCATATAAAACAGTTGTAGAAGAGGTTGAGGACCCAGATAAAGAAATCTCTCTTGCAGATGCAAAACAAATCAAAAGTTCATATCAAGTTGGTGATATAATCAGTGAAGAAGTAACACCAAAATCATTTGGTAGAATTGCAGCACAAACAGCAAGGCAAGTTGTTATGCAAAAATTGCGTGAGGCAGAGCGTGACAATTT
>CASEYA010000069.1 GCA_949291975.1 uncultured Christensenella sp. | reverse complement strand
TTGCAAACACAATATATTTTAACAAAGAACATTATATTAATCTTGACGAACTTGACTACATTACAAAAAGTTTGAATAACTTTTCAACTGCAGAATATCAATTTGAACTAGCGAAAAAAGAAATTGCCAGACTTAAAACAGTTGAAGATGCTAATTTTGAAAAAACAATAAAAAACAGCAAAAAACACATATCTGAATTTTAAAATTGATAAATTGATATATTAAAACACACTTTTTATTAAAATTTTTGCAAAAATTTTTGCAAAAGAATAAAATTTACTAGTTAAAAATATATTTAAAAAACAAAAAGAGAGCGTCTGCTCTCTTTTTCTTCCTGCACTCACATATTCAAGTGAAGTGCCAATTTTAAGCCAGATTATTCTGCATTGTCGCTTGCTTCTTCTTGAGGAGCTTCTTTCAAAGCCTTTTCATACTCGGCAAGAATAAGGTCACGAATTTCTTCTCTGGTCTCGGTGTTCAAAGGATGAACAATGTCTTTGAATGTGCCGTCTGGGGTTTTTCTGCTTGGCATAGCAATGAACAAGCCTTGGTTACCCTCAATGATTTTGATGTCATGAACAGCAAAGCATTCATCGATTGTCAATGATGCAACAGCTTTAAGCTTGTTGTCATCCTTTTTCACAATGCGAATACGAATGTCCGAAATCTTCATCAAGTCACTTCACCTTCCTTTTTAGTTTTAGCATCAAAAAAGTTGTCTTTTTCTAGCCATACATATTTTACCATAGTTTTATAAAAAATCAAACGATTTGCGCCAACTTTTTAAAATTTTTTATTTAACCATTTTTTTAAAAAATACATATATAATCTCATGATAAATTTAGATAATGTAAAGCATATTCATTTTGTTGGAATTGGTGGAGTAAGCATGAGTGCGCTTGCACAGCTTATGCATAAAGAAGGAAAAATTATTTCTGGATGTGATGATGTAATTAAACAAAGCATTGCACAAATGGAAAAAAGTGGCTATAACATAAAAAAACACTCTAACAAAACAGCAGTTTTAGAAGCAGACCTTGTTGTCTATACCAGTGCAATTTCACAAAACCACAAAGATATTGTTTTAGCAAAAAGCCTGCACATACCCATTGTTGAGCGTGCAGAGTTTTTATCACTTATTGCAAAGAAATATAAAACTACCATTGCCGTCAGTGGAACGCACGGAAAAACCACCACAACAGCCATGCTTGCAGAGGTTTTATCCAAACTCCACCCCACCGTTCATGTGGGTGGCAAAAGCAAATTTGGCAACTTGAAAATTGGTGGAAAAAATTTTTTTATCACCGAAGCCTGCGAGTTTAACAAAAGTTTTCTGTGCCTTCAACCAAATGTTTCGGTTATTTTAAACATTGAAGAAGACCACATGGAATGTTACAGAGATTTTGACGACCTAATTGCAAGTTTTTCGCAATTTATAAACAAAACCAGTGATTTTATAGTGCTAAATCACAATTTTTTGCATTTTTTCAAGCAATTTTTAACAAAAAAGAAAATTATATGCTTTGATATAGATAAAAAAAGTGATTACTGGGCAACAAATCTAACAGAGAACAACGGATGTTTTTCTTTTGATTTTTATGCGGATAACTTCTGTTTTGGCAATGTAAAACTTTCCGTTTTTGGAAAACACAATGTTTTTAATGCGGTGGCAACCATGGCAACTGCCCTTGAACTTGGCGTTCAGTTTAAAGACATTAAAACAAAAATTGAAAACTTTAAATCGGTTCAGCGCCGTTTTGAGTTTTTGCTTAACCAAAACATAAAGGTTGTTCATGATTATGCTCATCACCCAACTGAAATTAAATCAGCAATCAGCACCGCAAAACTTATAAACAAAAACGGGCGAATTATTTGCATATTTCAGCCACACACCTTTTCTCGAACAGAAAAATTGCTAAAAGATTTTTTAACCTGTTTTGATAAGGCAACTTCGCTTGTTCTTGTTCCAACCTTTAAGGCACGGGAAAAGGAAAAAGACGGGCTTACCAGCAAACAACTTTTTGAAAAACTTGATGATAATCTTGACGCAACATATTTTGATGACCTAGACAAATGCGCAAAATATTTGTTAAACATAAAAAAAGATAATGACCTTTTTCTGTTTCTTGGAGCGGGTGATATTGATGAATTTGCAAAAAAATTTGCAAAAATTTTGAAAAAATAAGCAAAAAACGGTATCAAAACAAGGTTTTTTAAGCTATTTTTTGCAAAAGGCTTTTTTGCTTAAATTTTAGTGTTTAATTTTCAATTTAAAAAAACATTAAAATTATTGTTAATTTATTATGAACAATTTTTGTTAAAAAGACATATCAAAATAAAAAATTTATATTAAAAATTAAAGAGCATTGATAAATGCCCTTTTTTAGTTACACAAAACAACCAAAGTTAAAAAATGATTTTTTGTTATGCAATGCACAAAGTTTTTTGATAAGGTTTATCCCGTTAAAGTCATGCAAGAAATATCAACATTAAAAATTTAACAGTTCACTTTCAACTTTTTGCATTTTATTGTTATAAAAGAATTTTGGCGGTTCAATTTTAATTTTTCCACAAATTTGTTCTAGGCTTATGCCAAAATAATATTCCTTGAATCTGTCGTCCTTGGTTGGTAGAATTTGAAAATCGTTTAGAATAATATTTCTCAAAAACTCACTTGCCATGCTGTCTTCTGCCTTGCAGGCTGATTTATAAATTTTTAAATAATGGTTATAACAAAAGTTTTTCTCGTTACACTCTGCTTGCGCTTTTACTTCTTGCCAAATGCCACAAGATTTAATTTCTTCCGCCGAAAAAGTTTGATAAATCTCTGGGCGAAAGGTTTTGATGAATGCATCTTTTTCCATTATTCCATCTTTCAAAATATAATCAAAGACATAGGTTTTATTGCGGTCAATTTTATCACTTGCCTTGCCCACCAATCCACTTTTTATAATTTCATCGCCAGGAAGTTCCAAATATGAGTGCATAAAGGCTGGTTCAATTTCTTCCAACTCTCGTGCATAGACAAACTGGCTTCCAAGCCCTTCGGCGTTTTCATCGTGCAGACTTTTATCAAATTCAAGCAAAGCATAGTTTTTTATGTTGGCAAACGCCCAAGTGAAATTGTCAAAACACAAACTTTCAGCCAAAACTGTGCTGTGGCAACGCCCTTTGTTAAACTCAAAATCGGTTATGATGTCATAGACAGATTTGCCATATAGGTAATTATTTTTCAGTGCATTGTTATTAAAAGAAAAATCTATTGGAAAAGTGTTCTTCAAAGTATCACAGTCAAGGGTGTTAAAAGTTTGATTCAGTTCCTCTTTCATGTTTTTTGAAATGATAAAGTTGGCAATTATATCAAAACTTTCCTGATTGCGTTGTTTTTTATATTTTCTTAAATATTCAATTTCTGTTTTATCTATTTGTTTTTGCATTATTTTTTAGCACAACCTTTTAAATGTTTTAGTTTATAGAAATATTATACCACAAAAAAGAGTGAAATTCAATAGTTAACTCAATTAAAACCAAATAAAAAAGCACAGAAAATTCCATGCTTTTTGTATATCTGTTTTATAATTATCCACAGCGCTTTGCCACAGTGCGCTCCGCACTCGATATATGGATTGCTTTTGTATATTTATTATTTTTCAGCCAAAAATCTAGCCTTTCATTTTTTATAATACCTTTCAGCAGGTGCGCTTTGCACTTGAAATATAGATAATAAACTTTTATTTTTATATTAATTTTTCTTAAAATTTATTTTAAGTTTTTTGATATTGTTTGCTCGCCAGTTTGTTTGGAACAATGGTTGGGTCAAGGGGACAACGCTTCTTG
>CASEYA010000068.1 GCA_949291975.1 uncultured Christensenella sp. | reverse complement strand
TTAAACCCAAAACAACCAAAATGCAAAGCATTATTCCAAAGAAGCACCACAATTGGTCAATAATAAAGAATTGATTAACTGAACCCGCTCTTGCCCCTATTACAAAAGTTACAATATAAGTGATAGGAACAAAAATTTGATTAAAAGAAGTCAAAAAATCTTGAATTTCCCAATATGTTGTCCCCCAAGTTGAAATTAGGTCAATGTTGGCTGGGATTTTACTTATTATAAATATAAGAAGTGCAACCACGCCCGCTAAACCTAATGCTGTTAAAGAAATTTGCAAAGTTTTATATTGTTTGATAAAAATTGTTATATACATTAAAGGAATAGATAACAATGCACCAATAACAACAGGCAAAGCAGTTATAATTGGATATGCAACAACAAGCCACAAATAGAAGTAAAAAGGCAAACCATTAATTATTCCATATGCCACAAAAAGTGGAAGCATATAACTTAGATTTCTTATAAGTTCATATAAATAATAAACAATTATCTTTGATGTAAAAATGCTTGTTCTGTCTGTTGGTAATGTTAACAAAAGTGGATTATCTTTTGTAAAATAAAGATTATTCATCAACTTAAAAGTGCAAACAACAACAGAAAGTAAAAACATTATTGTAAACAAAACATTAAAAAAGTTTTGCGGTATTCCTGGGAGAAGTGATACGAGTCGTAAATATTCCAATATAAAAAAGGCAAAATAAAACACAGCAGTTATAATTGCAAATTTTAAAATTCCCAAAACAACTTTGAAAATGGTTGCCTTTTTACTCTTGGTAAAAGAAAAGTCAACCTTATCTTTAAGCTGCATCATAACTAGTGCATTAAATTTTTTCATTTTTCAACCTTTTTTAAAATTATTTTTTACGCTTAGATTTTTTCACTTTTATTTTTACATCATAACTTTCATGCTTTAACGCTGATTCAGTTTTGTCTTTTATATTTTCGGCAACCAAATCAATTTGTGAAGTTTCTTTATTTTCTTCCCCTATTTTTATTTTTTCTTCACTATCAATTTTGCCTTTATTCCCCTTTTTATCCCGAATTCTCTTTGAATTAATCAACTCTTGCTCTTTATCAAGAATTTCCTTTTCCACATAGGAATAATCAACTGGAGTTTTTGTTACATCAAGATAGTAGTCTTCAAGTGATTGTTTTGACAAAACATCATTGACATTTGTTGTGCTTAAAATCCGTCCGCGCTTTATAATTGCAATTTTATCACACAAATTTTCTACTATGTCAATCAAGTGACTACTAAAAATAACAATATTTCCTTCTTTTGCGTGTTGCCTCATACACTCTTTTACCTGAAAAATACTAACTGGGTCCAGACCCGTTAATGGTTCGTCAAGAATCCAAACCTTTGGATTGTGAACAAGTGCCGACATGATTGCAATTTTTTGCTTCATTCCATGACTGTATGTTTTGATTTGGTTATCAAAAGCATCATTTAATTCAAACAATGAAACATATTTTGCAATTGCAAGATTGCGTTGTTCTGGGCTGACATGATATAAATCTGCTATATATGATATATATTCACGCCCTGTTAACTTCTCATAAAGTGCATAATGGTCAGGAACATATCCAATATTTTGTTTTGCCATAACCGATTGCTTGTCCATATCATAGCCACATATCTCTATGTTGCCACTGGTTATAGGCTGAATTCCAACCATGCTCTTTATGATTGTGCTTTTACCTGCACCATTGTGTCCTAAAAAGCCAAAAATTTCTCCGCCATGTACTTCAAGATTCACATCTTTAACCGCATAAACATTGCTTTTGCCATAGCGTTTTGTAAAGTTACGCAAAATAACCTTGTTTACTCCATCTATATTCATAGGTTCCTCCCTTTTCCTTCCTGCAAGTTGAATTTCAAGCGCAAGTTGGTCCATTTTGATTTTTCTTTTCCTTTCAATTATATCATTAACAGTATCAGCAAATGAATATGCCCCTTCGTAAACAAACCAAACAGCAGCACCAAGAAGGACATAGACCAAGAAGAATAGAATTTGATAAACTGGATAGAAAACAAAATCTAAGCCTCCTATGCTGAATGCTAGTTGAATATTCATTAAGTCAACTGCCCATGAGCCAAGTTTTGCTGGAATAAAATCACTATTAAGGAAGAAGTAATCAACATCACCATAATTACTAAACCATGCATTAAATATTAAAACTATAATAAAGTAGATTAAAAATCCAATCATGGAATACTTAAATTCTTTAAGTCGTGGTCTCTTATAAACTTTTAGTGCTACCATTAAAATTGGCATAAAGAACGCTATAAAGTGATTAACATAAAAAGATACTATGCGGTCTGAAAACAGATTCATTGTTTCATCATAATTTGGCATAACCATTGCAAATAATGCGCCTAAAACATTTATAAAATATGTAAAATAGAACAATTTGTTCCACTTAAAAATCAAACAAAGTGGAATAATATACATAGCAGTGTTGCAAAGATGAATTGGCCAATGAGTAACATCAAGGAAATCTGCAAAACGATAGTTAATACTAAATGTTAAAAGCGTGCCAAGACTTATATAAAGTAAAATTCCTCTGACCGTTTCACTGTCTTTCTTTCTTAAAAGGACATATAAAACAAAAGGTATAATAAAGGATAAATACAATATAATTCTGTGAGGCTGACTTAATTTATCCACTGGAATTGCATAATTTAAGTTTCCAAACAAAGCACAAAGCATATATGAAGGCATTGTGGCAAGAAGCATTCCAACAATATAAGCAAAACCCCATGCATCATTTTTGCTAACTTTAAATTTGCCATTTTCCATAAAAACAACAAAACAATATGCAAGCAAAATTCCAAGCTCTAAGCCAATAAGCAAAGCTCTAACAGAAAAACCTTCATATGCACTTGTTCCAATAATGCCAGTTGTCAAATAATATATAAATCCAGTGCATAATACAGTAACAATAAGTCCAAAATATTTAATCACAGTTGCATATTTGCTGTTTTTAAAAAATGGATAAAGCACAACAAGCAAAATAACTGCGTATAAAAACCAGTTTAAAATAAGACTTATGGCAGTTAAAAAACTATTATCTATTGGCGAGTTTGTTAAAGCGAAAATCTCACTTATCGCATCATCTCCCAACATAAAGCGGAAAAAGAATATGAGCGCTAAAATTCCAGAAACAATTTTATATGCAATATCTGGAATTTTAATTTTTTTAACTTTTAGAATAAAATAAGCACATATTAAAGAAATTGCAACTATCGCCAAAACAACAATTTGTGCTATTAACACTTTTTTCTCCTAAATTTGTAATGTTAGTTATCTTATTATGTGTAAAATTTAGATATTTAACATAGAAATTTAGAACGAATCAAATATATTTTTTCAAAACAAATTTTATTTTGTTCTTTTTTATTTTTAGTTTCTGTAAATTTTGATTCTAAATTTTTATATTTTTTACAAACGAATATTTTAAATAAAATATAGATTGATACAACAAAAAATGATAAGAAAATCAAATAAATCAAAAATGTTGCGAAATGCGAAAGATATAATGATGATACTTTTAAAAACATCTCATCAAAAAAACAAGCTACATTTCTAAAAAAGAAATTTAATGCAGATTTTATTTCATTAAGCAAGCCGTTCTTAGAAAAAACAACAAATAAAACAGCTAAACAAATAAATTGTATAGCAAGAGTGAATATTATGTTTTTGCCTACTTTTTCCTTTCGCATAAATTCTCACCTATGTTAAATATTTTAACAAATATAAAGTATGATGTCTAGCATTTTTCAACAAAAAAATTGTTTTGTGAAATATTTTAGCTTTTTTATGGCAAATTTTGGTTGTAACTATGCAAAATTTATCTTGAATATTTGTTAATTAACAAAAAAACAGAGTAATCACTCTGCCTTTAACGAGTCAATGCCCCAGATTTTTGTTTGTTATGTGTGTATTTAAAATGCTTAACTATATAGAAATCTTCACATTCAGCATTTAATGAATTAAAAAAACCGTTCTTAGACATATTTGTCTTTACGTCCCACGCTTTTGGTAAAACTTTTTCAGTAGATTTTTCACTTTGTTTTCTTGCAAAGTGTGCAGTAATTAAAGCAGAACCAATTGCCCCTAGTCCAGCACCAAATTTTAACACATCATCCAAAACAAAACAGCCCGCTGTGGCTGCTGCCATAGAAATTGCACCAAATATCAGCATTTTATTTTTTGCTGACAATGAATGTGAAGAATTTAAGTATTTTTGCGTAAAATCTCTTGATGCAGCAAAACCAACTATATCTTGTTCAAATTCATTTAATTGATTCTTTTGTGGATACATTTTTTGCCTTATTGGTTCATAACACTTATAATAATAAAGTTTTAAAACCTCCTCTGATTTTTGGTCTTGTTCAGAACGGATGTCAATCTTATCCCATAACTCTTTATCTTGTTGTAAGCACCAACTAATTGTCTTTCTTTGCTGAAAATAGTCAGCAATATCTTGCATTTATTTCTCCTTAAATTTTAACAGTAACATTAAAATTGCACATCAAGTTTATCACAGTAAAAAATTATTGTCAACGCAAAAAATACTTTTCTTTTTGCAATTATTATGATATTCTTAGCTCAAGGAGTTTTAAAATGGGATTTTGGCTGATTTTAATTGTAAGTGTTTTTTGCTTTGTTTTGCTATTTATAGTTAAGCATATTTTTGGCAGCAACGGTTTAATAACCTTAGGAATTGGAGGAATTGTTGGTTCTAATGTCTATCACATTATAGACTATCCAATTGTTGATGGTAATTTCGTTTTTGGAATTGATTCTGTCATATATACCCTATTCCTATCTTGTGTTATTCTGCTTGTTTTAGAAAATCAAAATAAAACAGCCTATCTTTTAATGTATTCAGGAATTGGTGCTGTGCTATTTAATGCAGTTTTACAATTTTGTGCAAGTTGGGGTTCAACAGGAATAGAAAGCGGAGTCACTTATGGACTTTTATCAAACATTTTAAGTGCTTTGGCAACCTTTGTTGCTGTTTTCTTGATTTTGAAATTACCACAAAAACTACAACAAAAAAATTGGAATGAATATTTAATTTTTATTTTGTGTGCCTTTTTAGCAAGTTTAATTAATTCTTTTATTTACTATGGTGGTCTTGCCATCCTTGACGGAGGCTTTAATGATAACTTTGGATGGATATTGTTATCCTCTTATGTTGGTAAAATTTTATCAATTACTATTGCTGTTGTTATATGGCTATTTACAAAAATTATTTACAAGAAGAAAAATTTATATCTAGAAAAAAATAAAAATGAGGAAAACAGCATTCAAAAAAGTAAAATAGAAAAAAAGTCTGAATAACGACTCTTTTTAATATGTTTTTATTCCGCACTCGCAATAATAGTCAAACTTTCATTTGGAGTAAGAAAAACAAGCTCACCATTTTTGTATCTGGAAAAATCTTCTTCATCTTGCCCTACACCCTGACCTAAACTTTCACCAAGAACATAATCATATCTAGTGCCATCTTCTTCAACAAAACCAAAAAGACTAACTGTGTAAACGTGTCCTTGAATAAACTTGATATTTACAACAACCTTACTGTCTACCGCATTAAGATTATCAAAAGATTGATACTCTTCATTTGTCGAGCCAGTAACATATGTTTTATCCCATATTGTAACCGCAAAATAATCAACCCCACTTATTTTTTCAACATCAAAAATAATGGTTTCATTCCATTCTTCCAAAGTTATCTCAGATTCCACAACTGTGAGCTTAATAATTAAACGACAACTATAAGATGAAGAAGATACATTTGGATTATCTAAATCAATAACAAGCCATGTACTTCCAGCATTAACAAGTGAAGTATCAATTCTTACTGAGGCAGAAGATACAAATCCACTGTTATGGTTTTTTGATGTGCTTAGTTCTATTGCTTCTTTTGATATAACATCTTCATTACTGGAAATAAACTCTGCATCAAGATTCCAAAGTTGGCCCACACGATTTAAAGACAACTTCAAATCAAAATTATCTGATGTATTCGTTTTAACTATCGTTCTTGAAATGCTTGTATCAAAATCAATAAAATCATCATCTAAAATCTCAACAAAATCTGCAAGATTTACCTCTATAACTGTGTCACTAGTAACTGTGAAACTATATGTTCCCTCTCTTGCAAGATCATCAACATAAATGCTATTGCCATTTCTTGTGATTGAATCAATGTATTTATCTTCATTTGTTACACTAACAGAAAATGAAATAGTTTCTCCAAATTCCGCCGTTGTTTTATCTGCTGTAACCACAAAATTATTATTGCTTTCAGGAAAGGTTATGGTATATTTTGTTGGACTTGAAATCTCATCACCACAACCAACAAATAAAACAGAAAACATTGCAATAACCATGATAGCGAACACAGATAACACTTTTCTTTTTACCATTTCCATAAATAACACCCCCTTTCTTAATTATTATAAAAATTATATTGTTTTGTCAAGATAAAAGCAAAAAATAGTTTATAAAATAACCCTTTTAAATAAATATATACCATTACATCAAAGCATTTTTTACAAACTCTCTCATTTTCTTCTCATCCGTTAAGCCGTTTGCCCCCTTACAGCCTGAATTAACATCAACACCAAATGGATGACAAAGCTTTATAACTTCACCCACATTTTCAGGAGTCAATCCTCCAGCGATAAACACTGGTTTATTTAATGTGCTTACCAGTTTTCTATCTGTTTCAAAGTTATGCACCAGTCCCGTGCCTCCAACCTGACCAGTCTTTTCATTCCTGCTATCTGTAAAATAGAAATCGACAACCTTCATTTTTAAATAATCTGTTAAAACTGTTCCATCCTCTGCAATATGTATTAACCTGATAATTTTTTTATCTGGAAGGGCTTGTTTAATTTTTAAAACACTCTCTTCATTTATTGAAGAATGCAATTGAATATAATCAACATCAATAAACTTCGCTATTTTAACTATTTCACCTGCATCTTCCAGATGTGTGATAAGTGTTGTTTTTATTTCTTCTGGTAAATGCATTTTTATTGTTTTGGCCAATTCTTTTGATATAAATTGATTACTTTTGTGTTTTTGTCCAACAAGCAAGCCAATTATATTGACCCCGCACTCAACACATAATAGTGCTTCTTTAACACTCGTTATACCCGCAACTTGTATATTCATAACTTTCACCTTTAATTAAAAAATTATATTTATAACCATTACTTTTGCATGAATCTATATATGCTGATATATTTTTACATAATCTATTAAATAACTGTTCGGAAAAACGGTAGAGTCATCTGGACTGCCAGCCCACTGTCCTCCTATTGCTAAGTTAATAATGATATATTTATCATATTTCCTGAATGTGTCACACTCGGGGCTTGTTATATCAATATATGTGTGAATTGTATCATCCACATAAAAAAGCATTTGTCTATCGGTTATAATTACACCAAAAACATGAAAATCATTGCTAAATCTATCTTCCTCTAAGATAAATGAACCACCCTGTCTATAAAGTGAACCAGAAAATATTGTTCCTCCATAATGAATTGTGCTGTGAATTGTGTTATCATTTTCACGGCCACAAATAGACTCCATAATATCTATCTCACCAGTTACTGGCCAAAGTTGTGCATTAAAGAAATTTGTTTGTCCCATAAGCCAAAATGCAGGCCAAAGCCCGTTTCCAAAAGGAAGTTTGGCTCTCATTTCAAATATACCATATTTATAGGCAACTTTGCCTTGCGTCGTTATGCTTGCTGATGTATAATTTTTTCCATTCCGCCCTTCTTCTTTTGCAACTATGCTAAGGCAACCTTCTTCCAATAAAACATTGCCGTCTGCCATACTGTCAGCATATGTTTGTAATTCATTATTCCTATTCACTCTGCTTCCTTCAAAGTTCCATGAATTCATATCAAGCGTTTCGCTATTAAAATCATCAACAAATACTTCTTGATAGTCTTTTTTAATCTCACTTAATGATACATTTTGAGAAATGAACTCGTCATCAATTACATCGGCAATGGGAAAGCATAAAATGCAAAAGATGCTTGCAAATATAAAAATAACAGACAAAAATAAACTTACAATTATTATTGTTATCTTTTTTGATTTTGTCAATTTAATACCGCCTTATTTCTTATATAAACAGCATTTTATATATTCATTATACCATTGCTAAATCTAATAAGCAAGAAAAAGCAGGAAATTAAAGCCTGCTTTTTTATAGAAATTTAATAAGTATTCTAGTGTTTTTTGCTCAAATAATAAAAGTTACAACATATAATTTAACAAAATATTATCTAATATCACACATTTCTGCCGTTTTAGGCAAACAAGCCAACACTATTTCGGTTGGATATACACAACCACCATAATATCGAAGATAAAAATTATATTGTGAAGTTATATTATTTATCATTTTTGGTATCTCAATTAAATCAACATTATTATGATAAACTGATAAAAACATTTTTGGCAGGTCTTCTCTTATATGTCGAATACTTCCACGAATTGCATCTTGTTCGCCACCTTCTATATCCATTTTTATAAGGGTAATTTTTTCTGATATATCATCATCCAGTTTAACGGAATCTACCTGAATGCCATTTTGTTCAATGCTATTAGTCTTATTAGCTGAAGCTGAAAAGGTATTTTCACTTATAGTAGCAATTCCAGCAATGCTAGAAACTGCTTTATTTCTAAACTCAATATTTTTATACGCACTTAAATTATTTTTTGCTGTATCTAAAATTTTGTCAGTAATATCATAGCAATAGATTTTATCATAACTTTCTTGCCCATATGATTTAATGAAATCAAGGACGGTATCTCCAACATATGCACCAACATCAACAAAAATTTCATTTTTACACTTTGGCAATAAATTTAAATCAAAATACTGTAAAAACACATTTTCAGTTGCATTTTTTAAACTATTAAAATCAAAATTATAAAAATTGTTTAAAATTGCATAAAGAAGATTTTTAGATTGATAGTCTGCTAGATTTTCATATAACCAAATATAATCTTGTGCATTTTCTTTAAATATTTTTGCTTTTTGAAAAAGGACTTCAAAGTTTTCTTCTGAAATATTAAAATTTCCCCAATAATTATAGCGATTAAAATAAGATTCCAGAGAAGATTGTGTTACTTTTGGTATTTGCCTAAACTTTTTTACCATATGTGAATAAATTTGATAAAAATCATTTTTTTCAAATTCGCCAATTAAAGAATAAAACTTTTCATCTATGTAATTTGCCATTTTTCCTCCTTTAACTTTTATTTTATATATTCAAAACTCTATATTTTAGTGCGATTTTTTATTTTATATTAGCAAGAACTTTTTAATATTGTAAAAAAATATTTATTAAGATATTTTATTTAATATAGTCCTATTAACTCATAATAAGCTTAACATTATATTAAAAATGGCCAGCTATAAAGCAAGCCATTTTGTGATTTTATAAATTATTAAACATTCACATGATTTTTAACAAATCTAATTAAAATTGTATTTTAATCACTTTTTCTTTGTCTATTCCCAACAAATCAAAGGTATTTTTTATTTCTTCAAAAAACTTTCCCTTTTCTTCAAGAATATAATGCCTTGATTTAATTTGCGAAAACATGACTATATCTTCAAGAATAGAAATTATAGCAGTTATTTGGTCAAATTCTTCCTGACTGATAATTTTTAAATTAAAATAAAAATCTTTATTACCCATGATTTTATTTAATTTTTTTAATAAATTTTCATAGTTTTGTAAACAATTAATACATAAATATTTATCTTTGTTTTTATCTAACTGCAACCATTTTTCATCAATAACTAAATTCTTTTTAGATTTGGAATCTTCTGCAATATGGTTGTTGATTTTATGAATATAATCTTTTAATGAATCAAGGATATGTTCTATTGACTCTTGCTTTTTTATAAATTCTTTTCTTTCAGAGTATAAGTAACAATAAGATGAAAAATTTAAAATTTCATATTTAAAAATGTTTAAAACTTCAAACTTAATATCTTCAAATACAAAATCACGCTGATTTTCAATTTCTTCTTTATGTCTTTTATCATTCAAAATTTCCAATATCAAAGATACAACAGAAGAACTTAAAACACCTGACCCAATAGCCATTAACATATCAATGTCACAAACAAATGTCGAACCTAAAATTGTCAAAATTATTCCCACAATAATGGCAATTATAATCCAGAAATATTTAGAACAAAATAAATTTTTCATGTTGTCACCACCCAATTCTTTAATTTTATGAAAATAAATAAAAATTCATATTTTAATTTATTTTTTATTTGCTGATTGATATTTCTTGTTTATCCATTGAACTGTTTCTTCTGGATAAAAATATAAAAGTTCTTTGCGCACAAATCTGCCATGATTTTCATCATTATCTAATCTGTGAAAAACTTCTTGCAGTTGCTCATTTGAAAGATTTTCATAACCCTTTCTAAAATTGTTTTCAATACTGTTATTCACAGCCATTTTTATAACATCTTCATAGTGTTTCACTAGCGCAATATTTATCCAGCCAGAATCACAATATCTTTTTACTAGGTCGTGTATTATGTCTTTTACAAACTCATTATATTCATATGTATTTTTGTAATAATGTATAACAAATTTTCTTTCCGCTTCTAGTTTTTTAATTTCTTTTAGTATATCTGCAATATACTCAACACCAATGACCTTTGTCTTATTTGGACTCACCCATTCTGGCGACCATGAGGTTTGATTTGGTAAAAATCCACTATCTTCAAGTTTATAGATATAGCAATCTTTATTTTTTAGAATTTCATCTAAACAACCTTGATATAATTCAAACACTTCTGGAATGTTATCCTTTGTTACTCCATATTTTGTGAACTTATCATCAGCTTTATTTCCCAAGTCGTCTCTACCAGCAAAAATTAAACCTATTGCTGGATTTTTTAAAGCATATACCCAAGGTTTACCATGTGTGCTTACCCTTGGTTCTAATTCAGTTAAACCTTTTTGTGAAGAAATATGATAAAACATCTTTTTTCCTTTTAAAAAAGCGTAAGTCTGACCGTTTTTAGACTTACGCTTGTGTTGGCGGAGAAGGAGGGATTTGAACCCTCGCTACAGTTTCCCGTACTAATGCCTTAGCAGGGCATCCTCTTCAACCACTTGAGTACTTCTCCAAAGATAATTTCAGTATATCATATTAAAAAAGTGTTGTCAATCATAAAGAACAAATATTTTTAAGCGTAATTTATTATTTTTTAATATTTCAATATATAAAAATTATCAAAATAAAAAAGCACAGACTTTATCCGTGCTTTGTAAAACAAATTGTAATAGCTAATTTTTTATAAAACTAAAAGTTATACAGCTTCCGCATATTTTTAAAGTTGGGTGTGTTTCATGCTTGAAAAATGAACAAAATTTTATTTTTATATCAATTTTTAGTTATCTTTATCTCTATTCTTCAACGTATTTCAAGGTGTGCTCCGCACTCGACTTATTGATTGTTTTGCTGTTTATATTAACTTTTTAAACACCAATTTTATGCTGGTTGTGCAATATACTTTAAAGTTGGATATTGTCCACTTTCAAAGTTCCAAAACGCACTTGATAAATACATCCAGTTTGTGTTTTGCGCCCCTTGCATCTCTGTGGTTGTTAAGCCATAACTTTGAAAACTTGCTCCAAAGCCAACAACGCCACTTACTGTTCCAATTGTTTCTGTGTTATAGTAGCACCAACCAACACTCACATTTCTTGATGGATTGCTTGCTGTGTTTTCAATGTATCCAACAACTCCACCAACACATGAACCGCCTGCCATAAATCCATAACTATAACAACTGGATACAACAGACTTGTTTGTTCCATATCCTTGAATATAACCAACAATTCCGCCAATAAGTGAACCACTTGCTGTTATACTTCCTGCGTTATATGAGTTTGTAATTAAAGCATAATTACTGCATTGTCCAACAATTCCGCCAAGATTTCCAACACCCGTTATATTTCCTGCATTATAACAGCTTGATATTGTTAAAGTTGACGAATCTCCAACAATTCCTCCTGTATTATTTGATGTTGATGTAATTGCTCCGTCATTAATACAACCTGTTATAACACAAGAATAAGCACATCCAACAACACCTCCAACAGAACTACTTCCAGAAACACTAACGCCAACATTATAACATAAAAATATTGTTGCATTTGATGCTTGTCCTGCAAATGAACCAACAGCGCTTACCCCCTCAACTCTTCCAGATAATATTTTCAAATTTGTAATATATCCGCCATTTATATTACCAAACAGCCCAAGATAGTTCGCATTCAAATTAGTATTCTCTGTGGCATTTATATTTAAATTTGAAATAGAATGTCCTCCACCATTGTAATAATATGTCAGACCACTTGATGTGTTGTTAATCGGTGTCCATGGCTCATTGTTTAGGTCAAGATTTTCGGTTTGTAAGAAATATTTATCTGCTGCCCAAGCGTAGTTTTTGCTTAGATACGCAAGTTTTGCCGCACTATCTATAATATATGGATTGTCCTTGCTGTTTTCTTGAAAATCATTTTGTAAGGTTGGCATAACTGCAGAATTCCCATCCCAAACTGGTGAAAATGCAATATCTGCCGATAGAGCAACTTTATTCAAATTAATATGAAGTGCTGGCATAATTGCACAAGAACTCCACACATAACCATTATTAAAAGAATTTGTTTCTGGATACAAAAAATATGTATAATTTGTATCATAATAATGTCCAGAACGAAGCCAAGTATAACCATATGTCGCATTTGAATCATTTACATTATCTGTTCCAACACCAAGCTCAGGACTGCCTAAAGAAGAGATATTTTGTTTCTGCTCAAGAGATGTCTCCCAAATACCAATATATGTCTCATCATATCCTGTTTCAGTTAAACTTGGTAACCATAAATAATCATTTTGCCAAACATCATAATTGTTTTTATTTGTATAAGGATAATCTAGATTTGCCCATGCACCATTTGACACTCCATATGCTTCATTTGGAACAATATATCCACCGTTCCAACTTGAACCAAATTCTGTTGTCGAAGATTCTGTTTGTTGCCAAGCAACCTTACCTGGAGTAACAAGAAAATCAGTTACACTGCCATAAACGTCATCCATTGTGAACATCGCAAACACACTATTTTCACTTTGCTGTACACTTGTGGATAAATTAGATGCATTAACCGAATATTGACCACCATTATTCAATGCCACAGCACGCACATATGAACTTCCATACATTTGTGCAGGATATGAATCCGCAATGCTTGAACCTGCCCAATCACCGGAGAAATCTGAATATAATACACCATTGATAAAACCATGGTATAAACCATTTCTATTAGTTAAACTGCTATCATTATCCCATTTTTCTTGATAGCTTGAAGAAAGCCACAAAGTTAAAATATCATTTCCATCTTCATCTTGTGAAAGATAAACAACTTGCCAAGTCAGTCCACCAAAAGTCACTTGGATATCTTGCCCTACAGTTTCATCATTGCTATTTGTATAAGTTCTTCCAGCATTATATGAGATATCTCTTATATCAGAAGAAGTTTTTGTTTGATTGATTGAGCCGGGAGTTGTAACATCTCCTACTGTGAGTGAATTATTGCCAGTTATATACCGCAAGAGAGTATTTACATTTTGTTCATTGAAATAACTGCCATCTTCGTTCCAAATCTCATCCACCATAACATATGGCGTATTTGCTGCAGCCGCATTAATATTAAGGTGTAGTGCCGGACGCACAGCATATGATTCGTGAACAGTATAATTATTATACCCATTATTTGATGATTGCAAATAATAACTATCATTTGAATTACCATAAAAACCAGAGCGAAGCCATGTATAACTTTTCACATATGTACCATAATTATTATTGTTTGATCCAACACCAATGTCTATATGTTCTGCCAAACTAGAATAATTTTGTCTTTGATAACTTGATGTATTCCATATTCCATTATATATATCTGAATAACCAGTTTCTGTTATGCTTGGTAACCATAAATAGTTATTTGCCCAATCTGTATAGCCCGCTTTTAATGAATAGTTATAAGCTGAATCATACCAACTTCCACTACTTGGTGTGCCATATGCATCATTAGGGGTTAAGTGATTTAAATTAGCACTTTCTGTTGCAACTGCTGTTTCTGTTTTTTGATATTCTACTTGATTTGGTTTTACCAAATATTTTATAACACTCCCCGCTTTATCTTCCATGGTAAACATTGCAAACACACTATTATCATTTTGAGTAAATGTTGTAGTTGAATTTCCGTCTCTGTTTGAATATTCACCACCATTATTCAAGGTTACTATATTTATATAACTTGTTCCATACATATTGCTTGGGTATGCTACTTCTGTAGAGTAACTGTACCAATCTGCTGACCAATCTGAATATAGGCTACCATCAACGAAACCATAGTATAATCCCTCATCAGTAGGTCTATCTTCCCACGCTTTTTGATAGCTTGAAGAAAGCCACAAAGTTAAAATATCATTTCCGTCTGCATCTTGTGAAAGATAAACAACTTGCCAAGTCAGTCCACCAAAAGTTACTTGAACATCTTGAACATTTGTTTTTTCGTTTACAGCATTTTTTCTTATATCTTCGGAGCTTTTTATCTCACCAATTGAACCAGTATTTTTGACATCATTTACTGTAATATTTATGTCACCTGTGACATATTGAAGCAATTTGTTTAGATTTTTGCTATCAAAATATCCAAAATCTTTATTCCAAATTTCGCCCACACTAACAAATGAAGTGGTGTCGTCATTTGTTGTGGCGTTTATAAAGCGGTTTTGATTATTTAACCAATGT
>CASEYA010000067.1 GCA_949291975.1 uncultured Christensenella sp. | reverse complement strand
CATTCACTAATACGCAGTCAAACTCACAACCAGCAATTAATTTTCCACTATAATATTTGTCAATGCCTTCTTCTTGTATAATTTGAGCCAAAGGTCCATCTTTTTCATACGCCTTCATCAAATTATGCTCTAAAAAAGAAACTGCCTTCACTCCATTTTTCTCAGCCTCTTGCAGTTTGGAAATTAAATATTCTTTATTAGCACGGTTATCCACATGGACATGCAAATCTACTTTTGTTCTATTCATTTATACTCCTCTGTATTAATATTTTTTTATAGTTATTAAAAATATTTTGAATCAATAATGGAGAATTTTCTTGTATGCCAATCAATTCATTATCATCATTAAAAACAAAATAATCTATATAACTAGGTTTGGTCGCATCAGATAAAGCTAAAATTAATTGTAATTGTTTTCTGTTTAGTTTCATCAAATTACACTCCCTTATCTATGATATAATTATATCATAATTATAAAAAATTTTCAATATGTTAACCAAAAATAAATTTTATAATCATTTTAACTTAAAAATTTAACTTAAATTTTAGTTACTCAAAAGATAAATTTTTTATTTTCAATTTTAATATAAAAAATAACTTTATCAACATAAAAACAAAAAGCAGATAATAAATTTTTTATCTGGCATTCTGGCTTTTAACAACTAATACATTGTCAAATTTTTATTTTATCATAAATAACAACTTTTAATTTTCAATTTAAACAAAAAAGCATATTCAAGGTTATTTCAGTGAGGCAATCTTTTAAAAAATTTCATTATCTGAGAGTTTTTTAACAAAAAAATGAGGAAATATCCTCATTTTATCTTTTATCATTAAACTTGAATTTTCAGTCCTGGTCCCATGGTGGTTGCAAGTGAAACAGACCTGAAATACACTCCCTTTGAAGCCGCTGGTTTTGCTCTTGCAAGTGCGTCAATCAAAGTTTGATAGTTAGAAAGAAGTTTTTCAACTCCAAAGCTAACCTTTCCAATTGGACAGTGAACAATGTTGTTCTTCTCTAAACGATATTCAACCTTACCTGCCTTTACATCAGCAATTGCTTTTGCAACATCGTTTGTAACTGTTCCACTTTTTGGGTTTGGCATCAAGCCTTTTGGTCCAAGAATTTTTGCAACTCTTCCAAGAAGTCCCATCATGTCTGGTGTGGTAATGCACACATCAAAATCAAGCCAGTTTTGTCCTGCAATTTTTGCAATAATTTCTTCTGCTCCAACAAAGTCTGCGCCAGCTTTGGTTGCTTCGTCTGCCTTGTCTCCTTTGGCAATTACAAGAACCTTAAGTTTCTTTCCTGTTCCTGCAGGAAGCACAACAACACCACGAACTTGTTGGTCAGCTTGTCTGCCGTCAACACCAAGTCTTGCATGAAGTTCAACTGTTTCGTCAAACTTAACATATGATGCCTTCACAAGAATTTTAAGTGCTTCTTCTGGTGAATAGGTCTTGGTGAAATCAATGTTTTTGGTTGCTTCAATAAATTTCTTTCCACTCATATTAAGCCACCTCCTCGTCATCTTTAACAGTGATGCCCATACTGCGTGCTGTTCCAGCAATCATTTTCATTGCTGTTTCGATGTTTGCAGCATTGAGGTCTTTCATTTTAAGCTCAGCAATTTCACGAATTTGAGCCTTTGTGATTTGTGCAACCTTGTCTTTGTGGCACTTTCCACTGCCTTTTTCAATTCCACAAGCCTTCTTAATTAGAACTGGTGCTGGTGGGGTCTTGATTTCAAGACTAAAACTACGGTCAGCATAAACGCTGATTACAACTGGAACAATGGTTCCAATTTGTGATGCGGTAAGTCCGTTAAATTCTTGAACGAACTGAGGAATGTTAATTCCTGCTGCACCACAGACACTTCCAACTGGTGGCGCTGGTGTAGCCTTTCCAGCAGGAAGTTGAAGTTTAATGATTTTAACTGCTTTCTTTTCTGCCATTTTCTTCTCCTTCCGCATTCCTTTTGCGGTGGTGGTAATAGCGAAAACCAAATGAAAAAGATTTTTGATTTTCTCCCACATGTATATTTTAAACTTTAATTGCAATTTTTTTTATAAAACTTGCTTTTAAAGGTTAAAACCAAATTTTTTAATAAAAATAATTTTCAATTTATGTTCAAAAATCAAGTTGTTTTTTGTTTTTTAACTCAATCTCTGCACATAAGTTGTGTTTCTTGGTCTTTTATCTTTTCCTGCTGCTCGTCGGTCAAGCCCTTGAAATTTCTTTCTTTTTTCTTTCCTTCTTGCCAAAATTGAAAAAACTCTTCAAGGGTTTGTCTTCTCAAGGTTGCAGTTTTTAAATGCGACTTTTCTTCTTGCTTCTTATCAGCAATAATTTGCTTGCTATAATCCATTTTTGTTTCATGCGACCTTTTAAAGTTTTCTAACTTCGCTGTAAGACAGTTCAATTGGAGTTTCACGGTCAAACATGTTAATTATAACCTTGCATCTTTGATTTTCTGCATCAACTTTGCTTACTGTGCAAACTGTGCCAACCAAAGAGCCTGAAATAATTTCAACATCATCGCCAACTTCCAAAGTGAAGTCAACAGGAACTTTTTCAAGCCCCATTTTGCGAATTTCTTCATCGGTAAGTGGCAATGGACGCCCCTTTGGACCAACAAAGCCCGTTATTCCACGAGTGTGTGTTATGGTATGCCAAATGTCATCACCATAAATCATTTTTATGAAGATATAGCAAGGCATTGACTTTCTTGTTACAAGTTTTTTTCTGCCGTTAATCTCTTCAATAACATCTTCGGTTGGAATCACAATATCAAAAATGCGGTCTTGCAAGTTTCCGTTTTCAACAACTTGCTCCAAGTTTTCCTTTGCAACTGCTTCATAACTGTGAAAAGTGTGAAGAACATACCATTTTGGTTCAGTGCTGATAAATTTCTTTTCTGCCATATATCCCCCTAACTAAGTTTATAAATATTTTTTGTTTATAAAAATCTTTTAAAAACAATTTTAAGTCATAAGGTTATACAGAACACTTAACAAATAATCGAATGCAAACAAAATAACTGCAAAGAAAAGAACAACTGCAATAACAACTCCCGTCTTTTTCATAACTTCTTTAAAAGACGGCCAACTTACCTTTTTAAGTTCGCTTCCTGTTTCTTTTATGCGTTGTTTAAGAGTAATTTTGCCAGCACGCTCACGCTGTTCTTCTTTTTTCTTCTTTGCTTTGTCTTTGGCAATTTCTTTGTCTTTTTTTGCCTGAGCCTTTGCCTCTTTCTTTAACTCTTTTGCACTTTTTTCAGTTTCTGCGTTCAAAGAACCAGAGTTAACAGTTTCAGTTTGTTCTGCCACACCATTTTCATTCTTTACATCAGTTTCTGCTTGAACATCATTTTTCAAGTTTTCATCTTCAACTGGTGTTGCTGTTGCTTCAATAACTACTTTTGGTTTTGGCTTTTTTTGCTTAGACTTTCCTTTATGCCTAGGTTTTGCCATGTCATTCTCCCGTTTGATTTATTTTATTATTTGCTTTCTTTGTGCACTGTGTGCTTCTTGCATCTTGGACAGTATTTTTTGATTTCCATTCTGTCTGGGTCGTTCTTCTTGTTCTTTTGTGTGTCGTAGTTGCGTTCCTTACACTCTGTGCAAGCAAGAGTTATATTCGTTCTCATTTGCCACCCCTTTAATAAAAAATTAACACCCCGTGCGGTCAGTGTTAGATAATGTTAACATATTCGTCAAATAAAGTCAATAGATTTTTTATCTTTTTTGCATAAAAATTAACACTGTTTGGCAAGATTATTTACAGCAAAGATGCTTGTCTAAATTTAAAACATGGCAAGAAGTCTAGAAGAATCTAAATAAGTCGTTTTGCCACTATAATAATTGACTTTTTTGGCAAAAAATATTACACTTATATCAGCAAAAAAGCTAAAAGGAGCAGTTCATGCCAAAAAACAAAACACAAGAACAAAATGAAAGCACTTTTATCAAATGGGGTTTTGGAAAGCGTGTTCCAAAAACAGAGGAAAACAAGTTTGGTTGGGAAAATGTTGACCTTGATAACATTCCAAACAACAAGCCAATTGTTCTTTGTTTTGGTGGCGATGGCACCACAAGTGAAGAGTTTGCAAACGGGCTTGCAAAGATGACAAAGCAACTTTTGGGCATGAAAGACACCGACAATTTTATTGATATTTTTTCCATTCATTACAACGCACAAAATAAAGATTCAGTTGGATATTTAACCGATGAAGACATAAATCAAATTGCTGAAAAACTTTTTCTGCCACGAGTAACAGATGCAAATGGCAACAGACTGCCAACCAAAAAAGCCTGCCAAAATATGCGAAATGTGAACATTCTATCGCATTGCCACGGGGAAAAAGTTGCAAGTCAAATTATAGACAAAGTCGCCAGCACCATGACCACCAACCTTGGATACAGCGAAGAAGAGACAAAACAAGTGCTTCGCCAAGCGCTTTTGATTTCATATGCTCCATATGGCAAACCAAACAAATATTCCACAAATTTTTCTGTTAAATCTTTAAGTGATGATGTTTTTGTCTTTGCAGAAGACTTTTTTGAAAGTGCTGAAAAAGAACGTTACATTGGCGCTGGCGAATTTTTGAAAAAAGATAACACCCTAACACTGTTTACCGAAAGCATTGTGGGAGAAAAAGAAAACATCAACAACCCCAAAATCTCAGAACACAGTGAAATTAGCAGAATGTCACGAGATGAAAACTGGATGAATAAAAACCCACGCAGTAATGCCATTTCATGCTGTATGGCACTTGTGCTTGCTCTTGGTGTGGCAAGTTCGCAGCAGCAAAGCATGCAAGATGAATTTGTTCCCATTCCAAGCCTTGACGACATTGAAAGCCTGATAAAACCAGAAATTGAGGAAGTAAAAAATTCAAAGTTTGAAGAAGAAGACAAAAAATTTTGGGAATATCAACAAAATGGCATAGCTTTTGCCGAACTGTTAAAATACAGCAAAATAACCGAACAAGACCTGCTTAGTGGAAAAATTTCTTTTGCCGATGTAAAAAAAGGGTTTAAAAAAATTCTATATCCAGAAAATTCATTCTATAAAGAAATAGAAAGAAGTGATGTCTCCTTTCCAACCAGCCTTGGCTTTAACAAAAAAATATATGATAAAAACAGTCAAACAGCAGAAAAAGACACAAGAGAGGCAGTTGCTGTTAAAATTGCAAAATCACTTATTGATGGAATTGTGCTTACCGATGGTGGAATGGAAAAATTTGGCAGTTATGAACAGTCAAAAATATCTTATAAAGATTGGCTAAAAAAATCACTAATCAAAGCAAAACTTGGAAAAAAAGACCTAACAGACTCCGTTTTGGTCGAAGTTGAAAAGAAAGACCAAACACACCAACTAAAAGTTCGTGAGGGCATTAAATTCAGAGAAAAAACCTATAAAAGCATAAACGAGGTGTTTTCTTCCATCACAAAAAGCAGAAGGGTAACATCCACACTAACAGAAGAGCAAACACGAGTGATACTTAACATTGCCAGCATTCAAGACATTCCAATTCAAAACATCAAACTAGACAAAGGCATAAATCTTAATGAAAAAGTAATTTCACAAGAAGTAACAATTGATAAAAATGGAATTATTTCGCCAAACAAAAAAACAAAAGAGCAAACACTTTAAGAGCGCAAGATGCGTTCTTTTTTTTCTTGCATAACTTCGGCGGGACAAAAGTTGTTTCTTTGCTATCCCCGTTTAGATATAGTTTACAAGTTTACATAGGCGGTAAATAGGTCAATTTTTAAATTTTAACTTTGAGCGCTGTCATAATTTTCGTCAATTTCTATTTGATTGCAAAACTCATAGTTTATAACATTACATAAGCGGTAAATAAGTTAATTTCTATATCATGGCATTGTGCGCTGTCATGACTTTCGTCAATTTCTAATTGACTTTGGGCGCTGTATAACAAAATAAAAAAGTATTTTTTTTCTTTTAAGTTTGGCGTGATAAAAGGCGTGTGT
>CASEYA010000066.1 GCA_949291975.1 uncultured Christensenella sp. | reverse complement strand
GTAGAAGTGGTTCCAACGGTAACAGTTGCTGCGGTTCCTGCTCCTGTAGGTCCTGTTGGCCCAGTTGGGCCGGTTGGACCAGTTGGGCCCGTAGGTCCCGTAGCGCCCGTTGCACCAGCACCAGTAGGACCAGTTGGCCCTGTTGGTCCCGTTGCACCAGTTGGACCAGTTGGTCCAGTAGCTCCAGTGGCTCCAGCTCCCGTCGGCCCTGTTGGTCCAGTGGCTCCAGTTAATCCAGTTGGCCCAGTTGGACCGGTGGCACCCGTTGCTCCAGAACCGGTTGGCCCAGTGGGACCAGTAGGCCCAGTGGCTCCTGCTAATCCAGTTGCACCAGTAGGTCCAGTGGCACCAGCACCAGTAGGCCCAGTGGGACCTGTTGAGCCTGTTGCTCCACGAGGAATAACAAAGTTCAAAATGGCATTGCTAGCTGTTCCACTGTTTGTAACAGAAGCCGGTGTTCCAGCAACGCCTGTGATGGTTGAACCAATGGTTATGGTTGCTGATGTTCCCGTTGCACCTGTTGCACCTGTTGCACCGGTGGATGGTCCTGTGGGGCCTGTTGGCCCTGTTGGTCCACGAGGACCACGAGGTCCACGCCTTATGATTGGCAGGGGTGGACGGCACTGACATCTTGAACAGTTGTTATCACAATTAAATAAATCGCACATAATTTCTCCTTTTTGTTTGCATTATATTAAAAGATTTTTGATTGCTCATTAAATCTATTTCATACTATGAAAATTTTTATCATTTTGTGAAAGATAATTTTTAGACGGTGTTTGCTGTTGATGTTTTTGTTAAAAATTACTTAATTTTTTGTAAATCTTATTAAAAAGAGGGGTATTTTTTAAATAATATAAACAACAAAAACGGTGGAAAGATAATTCCACCATTCTTTTTGTTTTAAATTGATTTCTTATTTGTGATATTTGATGTTGTTAATGATTGTGCCAGCACGATAAAGTTGTTCAAGAAATATCAGCCTCATCAGTTGATGTGGAAAGGTCATTTTCCCAAAACTTATGGCAGGAAATTGTTGCTCTAGGCTTTTGGCAAAGCCATAACTGCTTCCAATGACAAAGGTAAGTTCGCCTTGGTCTGTTTTTTCTTGCGTAAACGAGGCAAACTCTTCACTTGGCATGGTTTTGCCCGCAGGCGAAAGCAAATAGACCTGCTTACTTTTTATCTTTGATAAAATGTTTTCTGCTTCAATTTTTAAAGCGTTTTCTATTTCAGCGGGGATGTCTTTTGAGATTTTTTCTGGAATTTCCACAATATCAAGCTCGAAAAATCTGGAAATGCGCTTAATATATTCTTGACAGCCCTCCACCAAAAATTTTTCTTTTAAATTTCCAACACAAATAAGTTTTATTTTTCTCATACAACAATTCTAGCATTTTCCAAACTTTTTGGCAAGAAAAAATTGCTGACGCCCAAATTGTCTTTGTTTTTTAATTTTGTATAAAATTTTTATTGAACAAGTTTTTTTATATATTAAAATTTATATTCAAATAAAATGGACTTTAAAATTGTTAAAATAAAATTTATATTAATTTTTTATAAAGTTTTGTTTATAAACATTAATTTAACATTTTTTAATAAAAGTTATGTTTTTTATAAAAATTTTTATAACTTCAAATGCTTATAAATCTAGTTCTTGGCACAAACTTTTGATTGCAAGGCTTTTGTTTTTTGGATTTATAACAATTGATAATGCAAGGTCGCTTAGTTCACTGCTGATGACTTTTACATCTGCTTTTTCCAAAGCACTAAAAATGTTTGCAACAATTTGCGGGTGGGTTGCTAGCGCATTTCCAACCAAGGTAATTTTTAAAAGTGCTTTGCTGGTTGTTGGAGCAAATGATGCAAAGGTTTGCTTTATGCTTTCAAAATCATCTTCGGTGCAAGCAAAAGAAAGAGTCTTTTCCTTTTGTGAGAACATTTCTAGAAACAAAGACTTTTCACACACTTTGTTAAAAAATTCTTTTTGCTTGTTTGTTTGAATAGTTATTTGGCGAATGTTTTTTGTGGCGATACCTGTTATCACTGGGCTTTCAAAACCGTTATCAATGGCACTAAAACTTTTGTTTGCTTGCTTTTTGAAATGATAGTTTTTGCTGTCTATATTTTTATTGTTGTGCCAAAAATGCGGTTTTGAACAATAAAAATCACATTTTTTGCAGTTTTTGAGCAATATTTTTTGCAAATTGTGCAAAACTCCGTCAATGAGATATGCAAAAATATTTGCATATACTAAACTTTTTTTGCGTTTTAAAATACCTTTTTGTTTTGTTAAGTGCAAAATTTGTGCTTTTTTGTTTGAGTGAGATTGTTTGATACAATTTTGCTTGTCTTTTTGTGCATTTTGTTTTTTTGCTTCCAAAAAGGTGTTTTGGTCTAGCGGTGACGAGAAGATAAATGTTCCCTTGCTTTTATCCTTTTCCAGACTCTGTCCAACAAAAACTGGGGTATTATATTTTTTCGCTATTTCAATTGCTCTAATGTCTATAACCTTTGCGCCTGAAAAGGCAAGAGAAATAATTTGGTCATAGTTTGCAGATTTCAAGGTCTTTGCCTTTTCAAAATCTTTTGGGTTGATGGTGTGAATTCCTGCAACATCGGTATAGATTTCACAAGGTGCATTTAAAACAGAGGCAATAGCAACCGCAGTGGTGTCTGAGCCTCCTCGTCCAAGGGTGGTGATGTTGCCTGTGCTGTCTATGCCCTGAAAGCCTGCAACCACCAAAACATCACTGTCTTTAAGGTGTTCATAAAGTTTTTTGCAATCTATTTTTTCAATATATGCTTTGTTGTGTGAAGAGTTTGTATAAATTCCCGCTTGACGACCTGAAAGGCTTTTTGCCTTTATTCCTTCTTTTGAAAGGGCGAGAGCAAGCAAAGATGCTGTCTCAATTTCTCCAGTGCTTAAAAGGGCATCAAGTTCTCTGCCATTTGCTTTTTCATCTAGAGAATTTGCTTTTGCCAAAAGTTCATTTGTCTTTTTGCCCATGGCACTTACAACCACCACCAGTTTAAAGTTTTTTGAAAGTTCTTTTAACTCTTTTGCAATGGCAGAAATTTTTTCCAGCGAAGCAACGCTGGTTCCGCCGTATTTTTGAACAATAATCATTGGTGTTTATCCTTTTATAATAAAAATAGGCTTACCCCTTATTATCATTCTATGTTAAAAGACTTTCTTTTGATATGGACTTGTTCTTTTGAGCAAAAGTTTTATCTTTTTATAAATTTTACACAAAAAACACACATTATTTTGCATTTTTACTTAAAAAATCTTGCAATGCTATTTCTTTTTCTTGGTCTATCATGCCATAGAAAGCATTATCTTCTTCTTTATAAAGGTTGATAACTTCAAGCCCTTTGCGTTTGGCATAATTGAATGCTCTTTTTGCTCCGCTTGATGTTTTTTTGGTGTCAACATAGCAAATCATGGTTTGGCAGGTGTCAATCATTTGCTTGTTGCTGGAAGTTATGCGGTTTTTAAAATGCTCTTCTTCGATGTTATACATAACTGTTTTCACATCTTCATAGGGTGTGAAAACGGTGGTGCCAAAAATATCTGTTGTTATTTTCTTTTTAATGAGATTAAGACTGGTAATAACAACCTCAATTTCAACATTTTTAAACTGTTGCCGTAACTGTTTGCAGACAGACAGAGATATTTTATCAAAGTTGCCATGCGTTCCCATGGTAAATTTTGTGCAACCCTTTTCTATTTCAGCCTTTATTGTTTCATATAGGCGTTTTGTTATGTTTTCATCTGCTATAATGTTTCTGTGCCCTATAAAACAGGTCTTTTTATTTTTGTTTTCCATATGCCTCCAAAATGTAAAAGAATAGTCTTACACATTATTATAACATAAATTTATGTTTTAGAGTATTCATTTTGAACATTTTGGCAAAAATTTATGTATGTAATTTGCTGTGCTTGAAATTTGCTGTTTTATAATGATATTGAAATAAGTTTTGGAGGAAGGTATGACAAAAGAAGAGGTGCTTACAAGGGTTGGATATGTTCGCAACTTGGCGAACCTGTCTGCAAGGGAACTGAGTTTGCGCATGGGCATGAGTCCGCAATATATGGCACAGGTCGAGCAGGGCAGAATTGTTTTAACAGTCGAAAAACTTTTGTTGATTCTTGAAATATGTTCTTTTCCTGTGGAAAGGTTTTTCAGCGATAACATAGAGGAATATAACACCGATGATGAGTTGATGAAACTGATAAAAGATTTGCCAGCAAGTAAAAAGAAGAATTTAATCGAATTGTTAAAATAAAATTTTAAAAAGCAATAAAAACTTGTTAGAATAAAATTATATGAAAAGGATAGTGTAAAAATTCGCACTATCCTTTTTGTCTTTTTATATTTTTTATACTGTTAAAAATTAAATTTTAATTATTAAAAAATTTTGCTGTTAAAGATTGAATTATATTGTTAAAAATTGAATTTCTAATATGAAAATATTAAATTTTATCATTAAAATGCAAAATTTTTATAATTAGAAGGTGGTTTTGGTGCAATTTAGGTAAGATTTTTTGATTTTTAACAATTTATAATTTTGATTGTTGTAAAAATTTTTGGTTGTTTTTAATCTTTCTAATTCTTTGGTTTTATGTTGTGGGGGTTATTATATGTTTAACATTTTAATATTGAATACCCCAGATAACAAGATATTTTGCTTCTTTTCCGCAGATTGCGCACTTGTCTGCAATTTTTTCTTGCTTAAATGGCATACAGCGTGATTTAATGGCAAACTTTTTCTTTGCCTTGTCTTCACACGCTTGGTCGCCACACCACATTGTTTTGATAAAACCTGGGGTGGTTGAAATAATTTTTTCCATTTCTTCCAGCGAATAGGCAGTAAAAGTTTTTTCTTCCATTCGTTTTTTGGCTGTTTGAAACATGTTTGTTTGAATGTCATCCAAAAGTTTTTTGATGTTTTCTGCAAGGTTTTCATCAAGTGGCAGGGTTGATTTTTGCAAGGTGTCACGGCGAACAATTGTGATAACTCCTGCTTCAAGGTCTTTTTCTCCAATCTCAATTCGAACTGGAACACCTTTCATCTCGTGTTCGGCAAACTTAAAGCCCGCAGAGCGCTCGGTTGTGTCTGTAAAGTTTGAAATATCTGCCTTTTTAAGAGCCTCTTCAACCTGTTTTGAAGTCTTTAAAACATTTTCTGTGTTTTTAATTGGAATAATTACTACCTGATTTGGTGCAACTCTTGGAGGCAACACCAGACCGTTGTCATCTCCGTGAACCATAACGATTGCCCCAAGTGTTCGAGTGGTTATACCCCAAGAGGTTTGTTTTGCATATTCAAGCTTGTTTTCCTTGTTTGCAAAGGTAATGTTAAAAGGCTTGGAAAAATTTTCGCCAAAATAGTGTGAGGTTGCTGATTGCAGGGTTACACCGTTATACATCAAAGTTTCCACGGTCAAGGTATATTCAGCGCCTGCAAAGGTTTCTTTTTTGGTCTTCTTTCCAACAATAACAGGAATTGCAAGAACATTTTCAAACAGTTCCTGATAGATTTTCAGCATTTGCATGGTTTCTTCTTCGGCTTCCTGTTTGCTTGCGTGAACGGTGTGTCCCTCTTGCCACCAAAACTCTCTGCCACGAAGAAGAGGGCGTGTTTCCTTTTCCCAGCGCACAACACTGCACCACTGATTATATTTTTTTGGCAAATCTCGATGAGATTTCACAATTTTTGAATAATAATCGCAGAAAAGGGTTTCGCTTGTTGGGCGAACACAAAGTTTTTCGGCAAGTTTTTCGCCACCTGCTTCGCAAACAAGTGCGGTTTCGGGTGCAAAGCCTTCTATGTGGTCGGCTTCTTTTTGTAAAAGGCTTTCAGGAATTAAAACTGGCATCATCACATTTTGATGTCCTGTTTCCTTAAATCTTTTGTTCAAAAAGTTTTGAATGTTCTCCCAAAGTGCACAGCCAAGCGGTGCCAGAATGTTAAAGCCCTTTATGCTGGAATAGTCCACAATGTCTGCCTTCTGCACAATGTTGGTATACCAGTCGGCAAAATTTTCATCTCTTGATGTAATCTCTTTGTTTTTAATCATTTTCTGCTCCTTAAAACTAACTGTCTAAAAGTTTAGCATATCAAACGAAATAAAGCAAGTGTTATTTTTTATATATTATATAAGGAAAAAGAAAATCAAAAGTTTTTCGTGAAAAATGTTTTGTTGATAAAAAAGTTTTGTGGGGCTGACGGGTTCTTTTCTTAATAAAACCACAAAATGCAAAGTTTAAGATTTTTGCACATGATAGGTTAATTTCTATTTTTAAAAAAAGTAGAACGCTCTTTTAAATTTTCTCTGTGCACAAAAATTGGCTATATGCTAGAAATTTTTGCCTTTTAGTGTGTGATTTTTTAAAGAAAGTTGCCTAAAATGGAAAAAGTTTGGGTCTCAAACGCATTTTTTTGAAAAAAAAAGAAAAAATATGAAAAAACTTGCTGTTTTTTTTTGACAAGTAGATATGTGAAATGCTAAAATATTAAAACAAGTATGCGTTTTACTGGAAGATACTGAAAATTTTGGAGGGTTAAAATGTTTAATTTTGAAAACACAAAGACAAACAGAAAATGGGCAATCATTCTTTTTGCTTTGTTTTCTGCATTTGTTTTTGGGGCTATGTTTTTCGGTCTAAGTTCTCAAACAAAAACATCAGCAAGTGATGTAGAAGAACAAAGTTCCAAAACAGAACAGACTCAGCAATCATCCCAAAGCTTTTTGGGTAGTTCTGATGTTGAGAAAAAATGGGACATCGAGTCGGGTGCTGTGCTTGGCGCTGCGCTGACAGATGATGGAACATTCCTTTTCTCTGTTGCCAACTGTCAATATAATGGTTCAGCACAAGAGCCAGCAGTTACAATAACAGATACAGCAACTGGCGAGACGTTGACATCGGGAACAGACTTTTTAACACAATACAGCAACAACACAAATGCTGGACGTGGACAGGTT
>CASEYA010000065.1 GCA_949291975.1 uncultured Christensenella sp. | reverse complement strand
TTTTTGTTGGTTTGGTGTTTTATGTGTGGGTTCCACCTTTCGCACAGCAAGAAGCGTTGTCCCCTTGACCCAACCATTGCTCCAAACGAACTGGCGAGCGAACAATATCAAAAAACATAAAATAAATTTTAAGAAAAAATTAATATAAAAATAAAAGTTTATTATCCATATTTCAAGGGCAAAGCGCACTGCTAAACACCTTAAAACAAATTTGTGCATAAAAATCAAAATTTTACAAAACTTAAAAAAGAAGGCAAAAAGCCTTCTTTAATTTTTTGTTTTAAAAAATGTAAAAGGGGAATAAAATATAATGTCTGATAAATTGCATGAACAAGCAAACAAAATGCAAGAATATGCAAACAGTTTAAAGGAAAAGGTGGCGAACATTCCACCACAAGACTTGCATATTATGAAAGAGGAAAAGACTTTTAAGCAAGACAATTTTCAAGACAACATGCAACAGGTGCTAGAAGATTTGAATGATTTTCTTGCCTGTGACCTTTTAGATTTTCAAAAATATGAAAAATGGCTGGAGGACAATGGTGGAGCAGATAAAACGAGGTGAACTATATTATGCCGACTTGTCGCCCGTGGTGGGCAGTGAACAAGGCGGTGTTCGTCCTGTTTTGGTTGTTCAAAACGACATTGGAAACAAATTCAGTCCAACAGTGATTGTTGCTGCGGTAACAAGCAAAATAAACAAGGCAAAATTGCCAACACACATTGAAATTGAGGCATCTACATATGGCTTAGAGAAAGACTCGGTTATTCTCTTAGAGCAAATTAGAACTCTTGATAAAAGCAGACTTCAATTTAAAATTGGTGATTTAAGCCCTAATATAATGAAAAATGTGGATAAAGGACTTCTAATCAGTCTTGGTTTTTATAATTAAAATCTTGTTTTAGTATTTACAAATCAAAAATCTTGTGCTATAATACACATATAAAAAGGAGAGAATCTCTTATGGCAAATGAAGTAGCACAAAAAAGAACAAATTGGTTTAACCGATTTATGATTTTTTTGATTGCAGTTGTTGTTGCAATCAGTTTGGGACTTGTTATCTATTATTTTTTACTTGATGACGAGACTTTGGGGCTTAGCCAAAGTTCCATTATGGTAAACGAAGGTGATACCTTCACAATTGAAATTATTCACGAAAACGCAAGTGATGACACAACCTTCACTTTAAATTGGGATACATCTATTCTAAAAGGTGAAGCACAGAATTCTGCGGAAACAATCTATGAATTCACCGCTCTTGCTGGTGGTTCCAGTAAAATTACCCTTGAAACAAGCAATCCAAACTTTCAAGGCATGGAATGCTCGGTTAATGTTGGAGACGGAACAGCAACAAACCCATTCTATATAAAATCAGCAGAAGACCTTGCAAAGATTGGTGTTGGAGACAGTTCACAAGTTGGCTATTTTGCACCAAGTGCATACTACACACAACTTAACTCAATTGACCTTGCAAGTTACAACAATGGAAGTTGGACTCCACTTTGCGCAAGCGGCTTCAGTGGAAACTATGATGGTGCAGGATATGCAATTTATAACTTAAAAGTTAACACCAGTGCAGAAAATGCAGGTTTGTTTGCAAAAATAAACGCTGGTGGTGTTGTTAGCAGAATAATTTTTGATAACGCACAAATTTCAGGTGGTGCTACAAATGCAGGTGTTGTTGCAGGAATAAGCAGTGGAACAATTTCAAGAATTGAAGTTGTTCGTTCAACGGTTTCCTCTTCAAGTTCAGCGGCCAGCGTTAATGTTGGTGGAATTGTTGGAAAGGTTGAAAGAGACTCAGACAACACCCGTGTTGACCGTGTGGCTTTCTATGAAAACAGTTCTGTTGAAGTTAATACAACATCAACCGCCTATGTTGGTGGACTTGTTGGTAACAACATCAGTGGAACAATAATCAACTCATTCAGCAGAGGTAATCTCAATGCAACAGGCGATAAAGTTGTTGCAGGTGGAATTGCTGGAAAAATGGAAACAGATAGTTCAATTGAAGATGTTACAACCAGCAAGAAAGCAAACATTATAAACTCATATTCAGCTATGATTGTATCAGCATCAACAAAAGGTGCAATTGTTGGTATGAATATTAACTATGATGGCTCTAATGATTTTACAAACCAAACACAAAACAATGAAAACAGATATGTTGGAGTTTACTACATCTATGATTCTTCAACAGCAGACCGCAACATCTATTGGGCTTCAACAGCAGACTCAGAAAATGTTGTAGACGGAAACTTCCGCCTTGTTAATGCTGTATCAATTACTCAGGCACAAACTCAGGCAACATATAAAACCTATTCTGCAGTTGGAGCAGAAAGCAACTGGGATTTTGCGAATGTATGGCAAATTAGCTCAGACATAAACAATGGGCTTCCAACCCTTCAAATGATGGGAATTGCTGTTGCTGATAACATCTATGACCCACAATCATCCTATGACGGAACGATTCAAACAGAAGAGCAACTTAAACTCATTGAAAACGACCTTAACGGAAGTTATATAATTGGTTCAGACTTCGATGTAAACAACTGGACTCCAATTGGAACAGAAGAAAATCCATTTAATGGAACTCTTGATGGACAAAACTACACCATCACACTTGCAAGCGGACTTGGTGGACTGTTTGGATATCTTGGACCAAATGCACAAATTATCAACCTTAATGTTATTGCAAGAAATGTTACAAGTGGAACAAATGTTGGAATTATTGCAAGTGTAAACTATGGTTTAATTAATAACTG
>CASEYA010000064.1 GCA_949291975.1 uncultured Christensenella sp. | reverse complement strand
GAAAGCATTGTTGTTGAAGCGTTCAACATGGCAAAAACAAGCAAAGAAATTGTTTTAACGGGCATTGACCTTTCATCTTGGGGTAAAGATATCAATCTTGACTTAATTGACCTTGTGAATTCACTTTCAACAATTAATGCAAGAATTCGCTTTTCATCAATGGAGGCAGGCATTATAACAGATGATTTCTTGTCTGCTCTTAAAAAAATGCCAAATTTTTGTCCACATTTTCATCTCAGCCTTCAAAGTGGGTGCAATAAAACGCTGAAAGATATGAACCGCAAATATACAAAAGAAGAATTTATCGAAAAAACAAAAATGATAAAAACATATTTCAGTGACTCAGCAATAACCACAGATGTCATTGTTGGCTATCCAACTGAAACAGAACAAGATTTTGCCGAAAGTCTTGACACCATTAAAAAAATTGGCTTTGCGGATATTCACTTTTTTCCATTTTCAAAGCGTGCAGGAACAGTTGCAGGCAGACTTAAACAACTTGACGGCGAAATTGTTAAAAACCGAATTGAACAAATTTCAAAAGTTCGTGATAATCTCAAAGCCGAGTTTTTATCAAAGCAAGAGGGCATGATTTTTGAAGTTTTAACCGAGCAAGAAAAAGATGGTTTTATAACTGGTCATGCTCGCAACTTCACAAAAGTTTATCTTCCAGCAGTGCAAGTGCCACTTAATGCTCTTGTTGCTGTTCGTGCTGGTAAACCATATCTTGACGGAGTTAAGGGAGAAATTGTCCAAATTCTTGAAGACTGAAATTTATAAATTTCTCTTCTTGCTTTTTATATACGAAAAACATATTCAAAAAGATATATTAAAAATAAATAAAAAATTAGGAGTGTGAAAATGACTCAAATAAAAGATGACTGCACAAATATGCTAAAAGAAATATCAGCGTTAAAAGATGATTTTGAAAAAATAGAACAGATAAAGGATGTTGAAACAGCAATCAAGGAATTTGACAAAAATGATGCTATATATAAAAAATTCAAAGACACATATGAACAAACAATAAGCAAGTCTAGTCTGGATAACAACATTAAAGATGAAATTAAGAACAGACTTTACGAAGTTTGGGTAAAAAGCACATTACTAGATGATGAGTTTGATTGCAGGGGGTGGACAATTTTTAGAACATCACTAACATTGTCTTTTGAAAAAAGAAAAGAATCTATTCGAAAGGCGCTTTCAACTGATGCCGAAATTTTGGCAAAGTGGTGGAATGACAAAAAGATAATGGCAAGCACATGTTTTCCAAACGAACTTGGCAAAAGCGTAAATCAAATTAGAAATGAAATTGAAAACAGACCTTTTTACAATTTGCTTTTTATAATTCAATACGAGCGTAAACCCATTGGCGAAATGAGCGCAAACATAAAAGATAAAATTGCAGAATGTGGCATAAAAATTTGCGAAGAAGAATATCAAGACAAGGGCATTGGCACTTTTGTTTTGCAAAAGTTTTTTGATGAGCTTTTTAAAAGTGAAGATGTGGTTGATAAAATTTCAATAACTATAAACGCAAATAATGAAAGAGCCATGCATGTATATCAAGATAAATTACATCTAACAAAGACCGGCGAATTTGATTTTGAAGACGCAAACTTTAACAAACAGAAAGCAATCAAACTTGAAATAACAAAAAATGAATGGAAAGAAAAAAGGGGTAAATAAAAATGGAAAACTGTATTTTTTGTAAAATTGGAAATCATGAAATAAAATCTGAATTTATATATGAAGATGAAAATTTTTTCATCATAAAAGACATTCATCCAGTGGCAAAAATTCACTATCTGGTAATTCCAAAGAAACACTACGCTCGCCTTGAGAGTGCGGATGACGAACTTGAAACACTTCGTAAAATGCTCAATTATGTTGCAAAAAACAAAGACGCTTTGGGGCTACAAGAAGGCTATCGCATAATTATTAACCAAGGTGAAAATGGGGGACAAGAAGTTCAACATCTTCATGTTCACATTCTTGGCGGTCAAAAACTTGGGCCAAAAATTGTTCACTGCAAACATGATGAAGAATAGTTTATAAATGAATGCTAAATCAAAGTTTTGCAAGTTTTTTGAATAAACGAAAAGATAAATAAATTTTGCTATAATTTTTTGTTGTGCACAAGAGTTTTAGTTTGCTACATAATTTATTAAAATTAATCAAAAAAATATTTGTAAATTTTTAACACTTTTTTAAAATTTTGTGCATATACTAAATGAG
>CASEYA010000063.1 GCA_949291975.1 uncultured Christensenella sp. | reverse complement strand
CTCCTATTTCCACCAAACACCCAGCGATTTCTTCGATTGCATTTATGAAATTCCATTTGTTTTTTGTGAACTTTTTCCTTGTTGTATCTGTCTATTAGATTAGCTCGCTTCTTTTTCTCTAAACAACTTTCAAGAATGCTGAGTTCATTCAAAATTTCCAAATATTGCATTGTTTTCCTCTTTTTTGGTGTTTTATGGCAATAAAAAACAATAATTGCAAAGCTATTTACAATTATCGTTTGATAAAATTTTATTAGGAGAAAAATATGAAAATTATTGCATTTTTAATTTTAGTAACCACTGCTTTTTGCTCATTTTTTGAAGTTCAAAGTGTTTCAGCAAGCAGTGAACAATATTGCAGAATTATGACAGAAACCTATCTTTATAAATCAGCAGATAACATTCAAGAAATGGAAAATGTTATTTTTACCCTTGAAGAAACATATTTTGCCAAAGTCCAAGGTGAACACAGTGATTTCTATGAAGTTTCCTATAATGGTGTAACTGGGTTCGTTCTAAAAAATGATGTAATGCTTATAAATGGCACACCTGTTACACCTTATCCAGAAAATATCACATTTGATGTAAATAAAAGCGTTTCTTTGATTATTCGTTCTTTACCCAATGAAAACGGCGAATATTTGGGACTTTTACCTTATGGAGCAAGTGCTGAATATATTGCACAAACAACAGGGCAAGAAATGGTTAAAGACCTTGGAAATATTTGGTATTACATCAACTATAAAAGTCTTGAACAAGGTGTTATTTCTGGATATATCTATGCTGGCTTAACGGAAAATTTAACTGAAATAGTTCCAAACACCGAAGAATTTTCACAGGCAACCTCTGGTGGAATTGAAGAAATTATTTCGCCAGAACTTTTAGATGTTAACAATCTTTTAATAATATTAGGACTGTGTGTTGCTGGCGTCATTTTACTTCTTGCGCTACTTTTGCCACTTAGAAGAAGCAAGCGAGAAAAAGAGCAGATTATAAACAAAAATCAATTGACATTTGACAACAAAATTGACAACAATGATTTTGATTTTTAAAACTTTTAGCATGAAAAATAATCATAAATTGCAAAATTTGAGTTATTTTTCTGCAATTTTTTTGCAGTTTCAATTTTTACTTTGTTTTTATGACACAAATAATCATAAACACCTGCAAGCCACTTTTCATTTGCAAAAAGCTTTTCAAACTCTTTTTTGCCATAACCCTCTTTTACAAAAACCATATAGCATTCTTTAAACGCCTTATCAATTCTTCTGTGAATTGTTCTTGTTCCAATTTGACAAACTTTTGAAATAATTTTATCTGTTTGTTTTTCAATATATTTCAAAACCAAAAGTTTTGCAAGATGCAAAGGTATTTCTGTTAAACTTTGACTTATCATATTTTTAACAAATGCTAGTTCTCGTTTTCGAATAACAAGATTTAGAATGTCATTCATTGTGTCAAGAGTTTTGGCATAGCCGACCGACGAATGAGAATTGACCCCACGATGAAGCACCTTTCGGTCAATCACACTTATCACTCGTGAAATTTCCCCATATGACTCAAAAAGTGTTTTCATTAAAAATTTACCTTCCATTTTTTCTCCTTTTTTTTAAAAAATAAATTAATTGCCCTAGGGATTTTACTCCCTATCACAAGCATTTTATAATATACATTCGAGATTTGTCAATGTTTAGTGTCACATTTTTGCAAAATATTTTAAAATATTATACAAAATTACAAAGTTATCCACATTTTTTGGTTTACAAAAACATTTCCGAACATATGTTCTAATAATAAATCTTCTAATATGACAACTGTATGTCTTATTTTTAAAAATCTGCCATTTTTTATAAAATTTCTTTGCTTTTTTAAAAATTTTGTTATATCATATATTAAGAAGGGTTATTATGAAGAAATTGTGGTTGTTTTGTTTGTGTTTTACCGTTTTAAGTTGTTTTGTTTTAAACAGCCTTTTCTTAAACGATTCAACCAGCGCAAAAACTATTTCACTTCAAGAGATAAAAGTTAGCGACAATTTTTCTCAGCAAGAAAATAATTTTATTGAGAATTTTAACAACGCCTATGCCTTGGATAACAAAAATGGCAACTTATTTATTTCAGATAACAACTTATCAAATGGACAAAATCAAATTATCAATCAAACAACAGGGCAAGTTTTTGTAACTGAATTTTCCGCCTATTCT
>CASEYA010000062.1 GCA_949291975.1 uncultured Christensenella sp. | reverse complement strand
GGAGCAACAAAAAGTTTTCCATCAAAATCGGTTTTACCAAGAAGAATGTTCAGCAGTGTGGTTTTACCTGCTCCATTATTTCCAACAATGCCAATTTTATCTCCACTTTTTATAACAAAATTTGCATCTTCAAAAATAATTTGATTGTTAAACTTTTTTGATAAGTTTTCCGCAATGAATAAAAATTTTGTCTTAACTTCATCTTTTTCAAGTTTATATTTTATTTTATGTTCTTTTTCTGGTCGTTGAACATCTTTTTCTAGTTGCTGTTTAAGTTTGCTGATTTTGCTTGCCACAAACCTACTTAAACTTGCAGCACGCTCGTCTTGTGTTGTACCATTGCAAGTTTTGGAACTTCCCCTGTGCTTTTTTGCTTCAGATTTTGCAAATGCGTTTTTATAATTATCAATTTGCTTTTTAATATCTGCAATCTGTTGGGTGTGCTTTTCATATTCACGCTCAATTCTTAATTTTTCATTCTCTTTTTGAGAAATATAGTCATTATAGTTTCCGTAATATTCAAAAATCTTTCCATTTTTAAGTTCAAGCAACTTATATGCAATTTGATTGATAAAATCAACATCATGACTTACAACAATCAGTGTGCCATAAAAATTTTGCAAAATTTTTATAACCTGATTTTTTCCATTTATATCAAGATGATTTGTTGGTTCATCCAAAATTAAAATGCTTGGATTTTGTGCAAGAATTTGCGCAAGAACAATTTTTGTTTGTTCGCCACAACTAAGTTTCGCAACCCGTTCATTCGTTAAAGAAAAGTCTTGTTCAAAATTTAAAAGTTTTAGATTATAATAAAACTCACCAGAAAAATCTTTGTTTTTCAACATTTCAAGCAAGTTTTCAACATCAACTTTTGCATTCTGCTGTAAAAAGCCAAATATACCATCAGCAATGACTTCACCTTTATCAACTTTTTGCTTTTTTAAAATCACATCTAAAAGCGTTGATTTGCCTTGACCGTTTTCACCAATGATTACAATTTTTTCGCCATCATAAATTTGTAAATTTATATTATCCAGCACTGTTTTTTCGCCGTATTCCTTTGTTACATTTTTTAACTGTATCATAATAATTTCTCCTTAAATTTATTAGACACAATTTGCGACTTTAAAACAGAAAAAGCGTCTGCAAACTAACGCAAACTGTGCAAGAAAATTTTTAACACAGGAAAAATTAAGACCAAAAAACGATTTAGTCCTTTTAAATTTTCACCTGTGATTAAAAAATTCTTGCAGCCATAAAACGCTCCTTTATTTTGCAAACGCCTTTTAAAGCATTATTATTTTAACATAAATTTTAAAAATTGTCAATATGAACATCAAAATAAACAGTTTTTACAACATTTTTGCAAAAATTTTTGCAAAACCTATTTTTTACATTTTAATATAAGCATTTTATTTGACTTTTCGCAATTTACAATGTTAAAATGAACAGAGGTAAAAATGAAAAAAATTATTATTGGAATCATATCAAAACATCTTGACCAGAAGAAACAAAGACCCAATACTTTTATTCGTGATGAACTTAAAGATGCTATTTATCAAAATGGGGCAATTCCAATTGGAATTTTGCCACCAAACACAAAAATTGATTTTGTTACACATGAAAACGAGCAGGAAAAGTTTAAAAACATAAATAAAATTTTAACTAAAAAGGAAAAGCAAAATTTTATTGATGCAATAAGTCTGTGCAATGGCATCGTTCTTGCAGGTGGCACACTTGGTGATTCCTATGAACTTTGGGTGTCAAAATTTTGTTATGATAACAATATTCCACTGCTTGCAATTTGCATGGGACAAAACAATGTTATTCGCAGTTTGGGAGGAACAACAAAACTTGTTAAAGACAAAAAGAAACATCTTCAAAAAAATGCAGAATATGTGCATGATATAACCATAGACAAAAATTCACAATTTTTTAAAATTATTAAAACTCAAAAATTAAAAGTAAACTCAAGACACATTTACACCAACGATAAACACCCATTTTTAACAGCATCTGCTTTTGATGATGATGGAAATATTGAAGTGCTTGAAGCAAGTGATAAAAAGTTTTTTATTTCTGTTCGCTTCCACCCTGAAAGCCTTTTTAAAGCAGACAAAAAACATAACTCAATCTTTAAGGCTTTTATTAAATCTTGCAAACAAGATATAAAAAATTTATGAAATGATAAAACGGTTGAGATTTTTTATCAACCGCTTTTTTATATAATTTGTTATATTTTTTGTTATACTTTTTGTCCAATTTTATATAGTAAACTTATCAAATAATAATTAATTTATGAAACTTTTTGAGCAGATTTTTTTATCTTACTGTGATAAAAATAATTCACAATTACTGGTTTTGCATTAAATGGAGAAGAAAAACTGTCTTCATTTGTTTTATATTCAAGTCCTTGCTCTTTTGCAAACTCTTTAAGTTCATTGTCTAACCGTTCCCAGTAAAAATCTTTTCCGTAGTTGTAAATTTCATTATAAAGAGAAATGAGATGCGGGTATTTTTCTCTTATATATTTAAAAATGATTGGTTTGAATGTCCCTCTCAAATTCAAATTTTCAAGCCAAATTAGATTACATTTATCTTTTGCTTTTTCAATAATTTCCTTTACATTAGTAATCTCTGGAAATATTGGAGAGATAAAACAAGTTGTTCTTATGCCGTTGTCATGAAAAATCTTCATTGCATTAAAGCGCCTTTCAATTGAAACACCCTTATCCATATCATTTTTAAAATTTTCATCCAGCGTGTTGATAGACCAAGCAACACGAATGTTTGGAAAAGATTTAATCAGGTCTAAATCTCTTAATATCAAATCACTTTTTGTAGAAATGGAGATTTTTGCTTCACTATCTTTTAATTCTTCCAGCAAAGTGCGAGTTCTTTTATGTTTTTCCTCACAAGGTTGATATGGGTCCGTGACAGAACTTATAAAAATTTCTTTATCACGATATTTTTGTGGGTTTTTAATTTTATCCCAATATTTCACATCTACAAACTGCCCCCAACTTTCCTCGTGTCCTGTGAACCTTTTCATAAAAGATGCATAACAATATTTGCAATCATGCTCGCATCCAACATATGTATTTGCAGAATATTCACCAACGGGCAAATTTGACTTTGAAATAATTTCTTTTACTTTTATTTCTTTTGTTATCATTTCCACCTACCAAAACGAATCTGTTTATCTATATCTGGCTTATATTGTTCTAATTTTTGCTCTTTTGGGTTTGCGTATCCAACACCAATAAAAACAGGAATCATAAAAGAAGGTGGCACTTTTAACTTCTTTTTAACAATCTCAGCCTCTTTTTCAAGGGGTATTCTCATTGAGCAAGATAACCCTTCGGCAGTAGCGGCCAAAAAAATATTTTCAATCACACACCAAATTGTTGCAAATGGATTTAATTTTGAAACTGATGCACCGTTTAACTCTTTTGATTTAAACAAAGGAATAATCACATATGGTGCTTGTTTAAGCATGGTAAATTGTCTGGGCATTGCATAGCCATACATTTTTTGCCCCAAAGTGATTGGATATGGCCTTGGAAAATTCAAATATTTTTCAGCATCAAACTTATCAGCAACAGATTTTGCATATTCAAAAGTATATTCCTTTTCTTCATCTGTTCTTAATATGATATATTCCCAATTTCGATTGTGGTCCCAAGTTGGCGCTTTATTGCCTGCTTGCAAAATTTTTTTAATTACTTCAAAATCAACAGGCTTATCTAAAAATTCTCTTGTTGTTCTTCTTTTATTTAACACTTCAAAAAACTCCATTTCATCTCTCCTTTGT
>CASEYA010000061.1 GCA_949291975.1 uncultured Christensenella sp. | reverse complement strand
GTGTTTCAACTCACTCACCCCTTGCGGGGTGAGACTCATACTTCCGTATGTAAGAGAGTTATCTGTTGTTTCAACTCACTCACCCCTTGCGGGGTGAGACTAGGTTATAGATATAGTGGAGTAGATTTTATTTGTTTCAACTCACTCACCCCTTGCGGGGTGAGACTGCTGTTGCACTATATCTAGGCAACAACATTCACTCACCCACTATATATAGGGGCGGAAAAACATTTATTTCTCTAAAAATAAATGTTTACTATAGGTTCGCACTTCAAATCATTAAGGTTTCAACAAAATCCCAAGTTTTCTTTGCTCCAATATGCACAATATGACCTTGGAAATTATTCCCTAACTCATAGAAGCGAATGCTATCAACTTTATTATCCATTATATCAGATAATTTCTTTTTAATCAACAAATAAGTTTGATAATCTACATTGCATTCAAAAACAGAATTTTGCACTCTGATTCCATAATCTTGACATAACTTAGCAATTTTTCTCAATCTTTCTGCACCATTTCTGTAATTTGTTGCAATATCGTAAGATATTATAACCATCATAATTTTGCTATAAACGGAATATATTCTTCCGTTTCTCCTCTAATAAATTTCGCCAAAAATCTTGCCTGTATATAAGGCAACAAACCCACAGGAACTTTTTCATTTAAAACTGGATGAAGAATTTCTATCTTTTTCCTTTGTTGCCATTCGTTTACAACAATCTTTTTTGCATCTTCATTCATAATCACGGCACCAGAAGGCTCAAATTCAAATTGAGATTTATTGATTTTATGTAAATTAACTAAATTAAGCACACATCTATCTACTAAATAGCAACGAAATTCCTCCATTAAATCTAAAGCAAGTGCAGGTCTACCCGACCTATCCACATGAAAATATCCCATATAAGCATCTAAACCAACCGTTTCAAATGCTGATTCACAATCTAAGGCTAATAATGTATATAAATAGGATAAAATTGCATTAACGGGGTCCAAAGGTGGACGCTTTGTTCGCAAATTGAACTCAAAATCCTTATTTAAGATTAAATTGTTAAAAACATTAAAATAACTTCGTGCTGAATCACCTTCTATACCACGCAAAGAATCTAAATTATCTACTTTTTCGATGTTTAATATACTTTCATTCAAAGAATTTATGGTATTTTCTAAAAATGGTAATAAATTTTTATATTCACGGCCATTTTTCATCAGAAAATTTTTGGTGTTTGTTATTTTTGCCTTTATACTCTGTTTGGCCAAATATAAACAAGTGTTTTCATCCTCTAATTTTCTAAATTGTTCTCGACGCAGATGAATGTTACCTTTTATAGGTCCATGAACTTTTGCCAAAAACTTACCATTTGGAGCAAGAAAAGACAAGCCCACACCTTCTTCTCCACATTTTGCCATTAAAGCAGGACTGCATCCCATATAGTTAAAACAAACAATATTTTCAATATTACAAAATGGCACTCTGCCTTCAATCTGTCCATTTTTGGTCGCCACAACATTTAACCCGTCTAATTTTAGATATATATCCTCCTGAAAAATATATAAGGTATTTAACAACTTACGCATTTCTTTTCTCCAAAATAGGTAAACAAATTTCATACATAGAGCAACTTTTGCACTGCTTTGAAATGGTTTTTGGTGGAATATTTTGGTTATTTATATATTGACGCATTTCCTTTAGTGTTTTTATTAATAATTCATCAAAAAACTGTTCATTCTTTAATTCCACTCGTCTTTTTATAGAGGCATAATATATAAAACCATGAACTTCACAACCATGTATTTCTTTTAAACAAAGCATCTGTGCATATAACTGCAAACCATCATAAATTTGCACGCTACCATTTTCTTGTGGTTTGCCTTTTTTATATTCTACAACATTAATTTTTGAAATGTTATCATTTTCTTTAATATATTCCACCAAATCAGCTATACCATATAAATCTAACTTATTTGAATAGATTGGCACACTTCGTTTTACCAAAACATTTTTTCTTTTTTCAACAAAACTAGGAATATCAACTTTGGAGTGAACAATATCACCAAGAGTAGTATGCACATTTGAAAGCCACTCGTTTTCGGTGTAAAGCAACCACCACTGATATTTACAAAAACAAAAATGCTCTAAACTGTTTAATGTTATTTCCATTAATCTTTATCTACAACCTTTTCAATATCTATATTTTTCAATTGATTTATCTCAACCACGTAGTCACTGAATTTTGTAGGTATATCAACATTATCTTTCTTTGTTATTTTTACTGAATTAAACAAATCTATGCTAGGCACATCTCCCGAAGGTGTGTTATGCTTCCACCAATAAAGCTTGACCACTCTCATGCTTCCTTCTGGACGAGCTGAAGAACTATCGTTTTCAAATAAAGTCATTAAAGCATTTTTAATCTTCTCCGCATCTTCTTGTGTAAAATTATTTTTCTCAGCAAAATGTGGATTAATACTTCCATTGGTGCGATATAGCGCATAATTTACACGATGCTTTGAGCCCATGGTGTCTGCTGATTTCTTGCCACTATCCGTTTTATCACTGTTTACTGATTTTGTGATTTGAATAGATTCAATTTCCACAGGATTAACAGAAAATGCTGATTGAATTGATACCGCACCCCTTACACCCAAACTAAATCCAGCAAAATCCTTAAAAGCAAAAACTTGTCCAAAAGAACGAACATCAATCCACTCGTTGTTTATTGCTTTGCGTATTTTTTCCATATCCTCAGTGGTCATATTTTTGCCTGCTGTCAAAGAATTAGCCTTTAAGAACCTATCAAATCTCTCAGACAAAGACTTGCAATTATCATCAGCATCATCCTGTGATTTGACAAAAATGTTATTACCGCTTTGTTGCAATCTATTTCTGATTTTTCTCTTTAAACAAACATCTGACACTTCGCCCAAATCTTCAATATTTGTTCGTGGACGATTCCCATTTAGTGGGTCTCCATTTGGGTTTGCATTTTTAACCTCAAAAATAAGTGTAAAATCAATTTTATTTTGTAATTTTTCCATAATTATTCATCTCCTTGTAATTCATTTTCTTTTTCTTTATCAGTTTTGTTGTTGCGTTGACCATAATAGCCAAAGATAAACATTTCATTAACAGCCTTGTTGCTTGTTAAATCTTCTTTTGACATCTTATCCAACACTTCGGCTATTTCATTTTTCAAATAATTAGCCAGTCCTGCTTTGCCTTGCCCATATAGTTTATCAAAATATGGTGCAAGTTGTTTTTGCAGTGTAAAGAAAGTCTGCCCTGGTCTCATTGTGAATCTAGTAAACAGCCTTTCTGCATTTGTTTGCCCCGCATAATTTGTGGCAACATTTTCCACCTTTTCTGTTAGTGCCAACAATCTACCAAACAGATAACTTCTATCGGTTACATTTGTATCTAATTTCATATATTTCCCCCTTAAATTGTAATATTTATTAAAAATTGCACAAGCAATATTAATAGCATCTTGCCAAATAAAATTTGAATAACTACCCTGCGAATCTTTAAACGATTCAGGTTTACGAACTTTTTCAAATGCTCGTTGAACAAAAAATCTTGGAATTGGTCTACCTTCGACCATGCAAGGCAAGATGTTTTTATAAAATTGTTTTCTTAGTTTCTTATCTTCCTTGCTTTCTTTATAAATAAGTTCAAAAAGTTTGGTTAAATTAGGTGTTCTTAGTTCATCTTCTTTTGTATCATTATTCCGCCAAAGCCACTGCAAAGTTTCAAACCAATTGGTCAAGTTTTTATAATATTCATTGCTATCAATTTCGTTATAATAACAAATTGAAATGCGCCCTTTTGTCTCTCCATCCAAAATCAAAACATTTACCTTGTGTGAAGTTGTTAAATCATCTAAAGTTTTACTTCTAGTTCCATAATATGCAAGTGCTTCTAGCGCCTTGTTACTACTGATATTAAACTGATATTTACCATTTTCGTATTCAATATCATCAAAAAAGTTTAGTGGATTTTCTTCCCTGATAAACTCAGTACTCCACGCCAAAATTACCAAACCATCATAACTATAGGCGTGATTGTTTTTAATTAGCCAACTCAGACTATATAGTGCTTTTGTTATAGATTCTTGCCCAATAGAAGCCGCCTGCGCTGGAATTTTTGGGTCAAATCGACCACCAAAAGTTCTGATTGTTGCATCGTTTGAAGAAATAATTCTGGCACCATCACCTTGATGTCTTATCTTTTTTGGATAAAAAGTTTGCATAGGTTCTTGTTTTCCTGTTAAATAATCAAGACAATCTTCGCTTTTTAAGTCCAAAATTTGAGGATAAAACTCTGTCCACTCATTCAAAATATCAGCATTTTGATAAATTTCAGGTTGATTGTCGCCCATTATCACTTGAAAACGGACAAAAATATCAGATAACTTTTTAAAATGCTTTTCGGCAATTTTTAAATTATTTTGCAATCTTTCTTCGCTGATTTGCTCTAAATCATTTGCGTTATTTTCTTCTATCTGGTCAGACAATTCTTCGCTTTCTTGTTCTTCTTGTTCTGGGCTATCGGTTTGTTCACTTTCATCACTGTCTTTTGATGAAATCTTAACCAAATCTTTTAAATCAAAGCGAGATAATATTAATTCAAGTAGATTTGCATTATTTAAAAACTCATAGATAATTTTGATTTGTGAAAATTTTGTAAAATTTGCCCATTTGCCTAAAATTGAAATATAACTTGAATATTTTTCTGCATTGTTGCCTTTTTCTAAAACTTTTTTATCTTTTATAATTAAATCCCAGTCTTTTGCCATATAGTCCAATTTTTCAAAAAGTGGATTAGGTGCAACTGCACTACCCGAGCGCTTTACGCTGTCTGGAGTGACGGGAAAAAGTGTTTTGCTTTTTGCTGTGGGTATCAAAGCCATATTAACCACATTTCCAGAAGAATCTAATGTTAATTCTAAACCAGCATTGTTCACAGACAGTCCGTCTTGCAACAGATATTTATCAATATCTTTTACATCTTTATTGCTCTTGTCCTTTTCTATTTTTGCATAAACTTCATAAAGTTTAGTCCATACACTCATGCTTTAACCTCCTCTTGTAAAATTTGCCTATCTACAAAATCTTCACCAAGCCTGGTTGGAACATATTCCATTTCACGAACAACTCTTGAGGTTTTGCAGTCTTGTGGTCTTTCAAATTCAATAATTCCATTTTTCATCACTATATGACTGAGATTTGCAATCAATTTGCCATTATCCTTTTTTGGATAATTAAAACTGTGAAACATTATGCCAAAATCTATTTCTCGTCTGTCTTTATAATAACTTTCAGTGCCATCAAAATCGCATTCTTGCACATAAGCAACACATTCTCGCTTACCCAAAAAAATATCTCTTTTTCCGCCCTTTTTCAAGTAACGCTTGGCGATGTTTGAGTGTTTATATTCATTAAAATCTTGCTCTAAGTCGGGTCTATCATTATTCCACTCAAAATGCGCTTCTACCACATATTCCACATCATATAAATATGTGTATCTATATAGGTCAACCCCATTATTATTGATATTTCTCAATTTGATGTTTTTAGATTCTGTTTGAATAGGTTTTACAATTTTAACCCTATCAATTATCCATTCAATGCTTGGTTTCCAATAAATAGCCTCGGTTATACCACGCAACGCCTCATAGGTTGGCACTTGATAAGTGCATAATTCACCACCCAATTTTGTTATAGGGTCAGCAAACATGGCGTTTTTACCAAAAACTTTATAAGTTATTTTATTATAAATCAATTACAAATTCCTCCTTCAAAATCAATATAAAAATCTTCACTTTGCACCAGTCCCAAATCTTTATCGTAATTTAAACTAAACATTAAGCCTGATTTATTTTGACAATTAAATTTAGCAAAATCATTATCATAGACATTAACCATATAGCGCTGAAAATTTTTGGTATAAACCATTCCACTTTTAACCAAATCATCAATAAATTCTTCTCCTATGCCATATGGAACCAACACGCCTGTTTGATTTTGATTTGCAATTACTCTAAAATTTGATGCAACTGTGCCAAATTGAATTTTTAACAAATTAAAATATTGTGGCGTCACATTTTCCTGTGCTTGAGTTAACAAATCAACCGCATTGCTGTTTTCGCTGTTAATTGGAAATTGTTTTTGGTTGTTACTTTCACCACTATATAAACTTTTAAAATATTTTGATATTAATTCTTTACTGTCTAAATTTTCTTTTACATTCGACAATACATTTACAAAACGATTTTGGCGAATAAAAATGTCTGGCAAACTGCTTAAATTTTCCAAATTTTTGTCTAATCTAACAACATAGACCTGCCCCAAACGCTTTGTGCCGTCGCTGTTTTGCAATTTTCCCTCACGGTTACAGCGCCCAGCTGTTTGTATGATTGATTCCAGACCACTTAAAGACCTGATGGCACATTCAAAGTCTAAATCTACACCCGCCTCTATCAATTGAGTGCTGATTAACACAAATTTTTCTTTTCTAGTTAAATTTTCCCGCACCCGATTAATAACATCTAACCTGTGTTGAGGGCACATATTAGTAGACAAGTGATAGCATTTTATGTGCTTCTTAATTTCCAAAAACAACTCTTTTGCCGCTTTTTTGGTGTTAACCACAAAAAGCAAATTATTATGAAATTTTAATTTATCAAAAACAAACTCAACTGCCTGTGCCTTGTTCATAATCACATTATCTGCACGAATAATTTGCGTGCGCTTTAAAAGTGGATATTCTTTATCAATTAAACTGTAACTTTTAGGCAACTGTATAAATTTTGTGGTTTCATCCTTCTCTTCAATGGACAATTTGTCCAAAACAGGCTGAGTTGCCGAACATAACACCACAGAGCAATTCAAATCTTTGATTAAAAATTTAATTAACAAATTAAATAACCCTATGCAATTTATAGGCAAACTTTGAATTTCATCAAATATTATAATGGAATTTTCAAGATTGTGCAGTCGCCTGTTGTTTTGTGTGGAATCGCCATAAACACTTTCTAAAAAGCCCACCATAGTGGTAAAAATTATGGGTTCATGCCAACTGGTAAAAAATGTATCAAATTTATTTATTTTATATTCGTCAACCTCTTTTTCCTGCCTTAACACATTGCTGTGGCTTTCAATTATCATATCATCTAGTTTTATAGAGTGTAAAATTTTGCGTATTGTATCAGCATTTTGCTCAATTATTGAAATATAAGGAACAACATAGATGATTCTATTCAAATTTTTAAGTTTTGCCCTTTCTAATGCAAAACGAAAACTTGCAAAAGTTTTGCCTCCACCCGTCTGCACATTTAAGTTAAATAGATTTTCCTCAATGTTTGCCTTTTCTATGCAGGTTTTATAAATTTCCTTGCGTATTAAATTTATTTCGTTTACTGGAAAACTTTCTATGATTTTATCTAATTTTTTTGCAATTTTCTCAAAATTTTGTCTGTTATTAAAGTTTTTTTCTTCATTTTTTATATATTTTATCTTATTATCAAAATTTCCAGCATCAAGCCTATCGGCATCAATTAGGCAACTGTAAAAATATCTAAGATACATGCCTATATAAAAAGACAAATTCTTTACACTGTTTTCAGCGCAATGGTTATGCTTTATGGTAGAAACCAAATTATCACATTCAGTCACAAACTCTGTTTTGTTTAATAGTTCTTCTATCTTTTCACAAAACTTGTGCCCACTAGATAAAACCTCATTATAATTTTGTGCAAATTTTGCATCATTTAACTTATCTAATAGAATAGTAAACTCACTCTCGCCATGATTTACCATATCAATCAAACCTTTGTGATGACATGAAGTAACAAATGCACAAATTTCCAGAACTAACAGATAGTTTGATGCACTTTTGCCCAACTTAGAAGGATTGTTTAGCAGTTCTTTAAATTTTTGCAACAGAAAAACAGCGGAAGCAGAAGAATGGTCAACTTTTTCATTGCTGTTATTGAGTAATTTATTTTGAAAAGCGGTGCAAGATTTACCCAAATCATGAGCATAGCCCAGCAATTTTGCTATCAAAGGAAATTTTACACAAAAATCAGAGCAAATTTCACCAACATTAAGCAAATGTTCATCTAAATTTTGAGTTCTCAAACCATCCACGCTTGTCCGTGCTAAAATCACATTGTTATCCATTAGTAATTCCTTTATTTTTTACAAAATAACACAGTTTATCTTGATAGTCAAGTATATTTCTTAATTTATATTTTTATTATATTCTATTGGGTTTTATTGTTATGTTTATTTAAATCTTTATTGAAAATTATCAACCCTAAACACCTCATAAAACCATATATAGATAACAGTTAACTATGAAATTATTTATAAATTTTTTTAAAAAAATTTTTTAAGTCAAATAGGGTTAAATTTATTATTTCTCAGTTCTTTCTTATAATAGCATATTTACTTTTTAATTACGCTAATTATTGCAATTTTACTTTTTTGCGAATATCATCAAAAAAATACATTACACCACTTATTATAAATAATTAAAGCTTTCTTGTTAATAAGAAAATCAGTTAATGATGTGAACGCTCATTAAAAATTGAGCGTTAACAAAAATCTTATTTTTTTATTTATAAAATAATTTTTAAGATTAAACACAAATAAAAAAATGGAACAAAAATTGTTCCATTTTTCCTATCTCTTTGAGAATTGAACTGCACGGCGTGCTTTGTGAAGACCATATTTCTTTCTTTCTTTCATTCTTGGGTCTCTTGTTAAAAGTCCTGCTGTTTTCAAAACCTTTTTGTATTCTTCATCAAGTTTAACAAGACTTCTTGAAATACCATGGCGAATTGCGCCTGCCTGACCTGAAAGTCCGCCACCATCAACATTCACAAAAACATCAAACTTTCCTTCTGTTTCTGTTAACACAAGTGGTTGACGCACAATTTGCTTTAAAGTGTCAAGACCAAAATAGTCGTCAATATCTCTTTTGTTAATGGTTATTTTACCTGTTCCGTCAACAAGTCTAACACGAGCAACTGACTTTTTTCTTCTGCCTGTTGCAAGCTTTTGGTTAACATCACTTTTAGCCTTTTTTGCTGCCATATTACCTTACCCCCTTTATCTTTAAAACTTCTGGGTTTTGTGCTTGGTGTTCATGTTCTGCACCTTTGTATGTGCGAAGTTTTTTGCAAAGCTTTCTTCCAAGTGTGTTTTTTGGAAGCATTCCTTTGATTGCTTTTGCAACAACAAAGTCACTCTTTTCCTTCATAAGTTTGCTATATTTTACTTCTTTGTCACCACCTGGATACATTGTGTGATAACGATATACCTTTTGATTAAGTTTGTTACCTGTGAGAAGAACTTTGTCACAGTTTATAACAATCACATAATCACCCATATCTGCATGTGGTGTGTATGTTGGCTTATTCTTTCCACGAATAACCATTGCAACCTGACTTGCAAGACGACCAAGTGGAACATCTGTTGCATCCACAACCCACCACTTAGTAGACACATCTGCTTGTTTTGGCATAAATGTTTTCATTGTTTTTCTCCTATAAATTTTTTGCCTAATCGCTTTTTGCTCGGGGCTAAACTCACAAAAGGTTTAATAGACTTTTGTTATTTTACTATATATTGTGGAAAATGTCAACACAAAAATTGACTTTTCGTGTGATTAATTTAATAATTTTATAACTTTGAAACCCTATTTTTATATACTTAAATTTTTCAACTTGCTTCTGCTAAACATAAAACTAAAATATAAGGAAAAACGCTCTTTTTAACTTGAAATATAAAACAAATTTTATAAATACATTTTTATCGCTTTTTTAAAAGATTTTTATCTTTTTATATTTTAAAAAATATATTGACAACAGTTATAAAAAGTATTATCCTTTCAAAAAGGAAAAATGTTTAAAATATGAGTGAAAAAACTAAAATTATCATTGATTTTGTGGAAAAGCATAAAAAAGACAAAGAATATATCAACATGGAAGAACTTTTTTGGTATATTACATTCGACAAAGATGGTTTGCCACAAGCAAATTTGATGACCCAAGAAAAAGACAAGGACAAAACAACACAAGTTGATTTTTTAACAGAAGAAGAACCAAAAGATTTTTGCCCTTTTACTTGTTTTCCTTTTGCAAGCATTGAATTGATGACCTCATTTTGTGAACCAGACAAACAATTAAATATTTACAAATATAACTTTTATCCATTGAATATCATCTATAAAGAACATGATTTTTATCTTTTGCCAAAGGGATTTTACAATCTAAGTAAAACAAACTTTCCCACACTAATCCCTGATGCTATCAAGTGCATTAATAATAAAAATCTTGATTTTAAATATTTAACTGTTAGAAACGGCATTGGTTTGCATTTATGTGAAGGAATATGTATAACAACAAATTCAATAAAACCTAAATTTGCAATGCGTAAAGACTTTGTGAAAAAAGTTCTTGATAACATGAATGAGGACATTCAACAAAAACTCAAGATAAAAACAAATATCCAAAAAAATCATCACACATTATAAAAAAGTTTGTTATTTGAAGTTTTAATCAAATTTAACAAACTTTTTTAATATTTTTATAATTTATTCTTCTAAATTAAAGAAACCTCAAACCAACCAAAAGAGTGTTTACAAACTACATAAATTGACTAAATGGCAAAATTGTTCTTGGTTGCTTTTTGTTTTCCTCCAATGCCTTTGGGTTGGATTCAAGACTTTTTTCATCACTTTTTTGCATTTCTTTTTCTGTTTTTAAGAAAAAGTCATATGGATTTTTTCCTTGTTCAACTGAATGAATGGCGGAAGAAATATCAACATATAAAGGTTCATCATTGCTGTTTTTTAGAGAAGTTCTGTTCCAAGCATGATAACAAAGCATGTTCATATCGCCTGAATACATCTTGCCAAAAACAATATTATTTGGCATCAAGCATTCATTGCAAACTTTTTGATATTCTTCGGCAAAGTGAATGCACACTGCCTTTTTTCCGTTCCAAACATCGCTGATATTCAAAGCTTTATCTCTTGTTGCTGCCTGAATTTTATAACGAATATAAAGTTTTTCAAGTTCTGCCACATTTTTAAAAATCAAATCAAAAACTTTGTCGTCTTTTTGTGTTGGTTCTAATTTGTTTTTTGCTTGTTTTGTTTGCATTAACTTTTTGAATGTTTTGTTTATGTTATTAAAATTTATTTCCTGCATTTGATGTTGTTTTAAAATTTTATTTGTTTCTATAATTTTTTTGTTAATCAAATCATCTGTTTTTGCAAGCTCACGGTCATCATAGTTATATGTTACATTTTCAACAAACCAATCAAAAATGATTTTATGTTTTTCTTGTAGTGTTGGCGCTTTGCTTACTTTTTTGATTAATTGTTCTCTTTCTGTCATTTTATTTTTCCTTTATTTAAATTTATTTATAGTTTTATTTTTATTTGCAAAATTGTTATAACAATTTTAATATTTTACATTTTTAAGCATAAGCCCATGTGCTTGTGCTGTTTGCCCTGCGGCGCTTCTATCTTTTGCTTCTATAATTTTTTTAATATCCTTTGGCGCAATTTTTCCACTGCCAACATCAAAAAGTGTTCCAACAATAATTCTAACCATGTTATATAAAAATCCATTGCCCGTGATTTGAAAAGTATAAAAACCTTCTTTTCTCTTAAAGAGCTTTGCAGAATAAACTGTTCTAACTGTGTTTTCCTTTTGACTGTTTTGAGAACAAAAAGAACGGAAGTCAAAGGTGCCAACAAAATATTTGCAAGCCTTTTTTGCAATTTTAAAGTTGAAATTTGTTGAAATTTTTGTGCAAAAGATGTCCAAAACGGGCAAATTTACAAAACTTGTATAAAAATTATATTCATATGTCTTTTTCTTTGCATTAAAGCGTGCATGAAAATCTTTGCCCACTTCACACGAAGAAAGAATTTTTATATCATCTGGAAGGTGTGCATTAAGCGCATAAAAAATCTTTTCTGCTGGCATTTTTGTTTCACAATCAAAGTGCGCAACTTGTGCATAGGCATGCACACCAGCATCTGTTCTGCCACTTGCAACAACCTCGATTTTTTGATTGAAAAGTTTAAACAAAGCCTGCTCAATTTCACCTTGAACAGTCTTTTCGTTTTTTTGAACCTGCCAGCCTGCGTAATTTGTTCCAACATATTGAACCACAATCTTTATTCTTTTCACAACTCTTTCCCTTTATTATAAACTTAAATTTTACCCAAGTAACACCAACAAAAAATTTGTTAGTCTTTTTAATCTTTAAAATTGCTATAATTATAATTTAAAACTAAGCAAAGTATAGCAACAGTTGAAATAAAAGTCAAGATTATATGATTTAAAACAACACGCTTTTAAATTTGTGAATATTTTGCAATAACCGAAAGCAATTAATAAAATATGGCAAAAAAATAAAAATAATTTTTTCAGCATTAACATAAGCAATTTGTTTGATATTTTCTTTTTAATAAGATATAATTTTACTATTAAAAGGAGAACAATTGTGAAAACAATAACTACAGACGGAAATACCGCTGCCGCAATGGCAACCTATGCCACCAACGAAGTGGCAATCATATACCCTATTACACCAAGTTCACCAATGGCAGAATGGTGCGACAAGGAAAGCAGTGATGGCAGAAAAAATATTTTTGGAACAAGAATGAAAGTTGTTGAAATGCAAAGTGAAGCGGGTGCTGCTGGTGCCCTTCACGGAAGTTTGCTTTCGGGAGCATTAACAACCACTTTTACAGCAAGTCAGGGACTTCTTTTGATGATTCCAAATATGTATAAAATTGCTGGCGAATTTTTGCCATGTGTGTTCAATGTGTCCGCAAGAGCAGTGGCAACACATGCTTTGTCAATTTTTGGGGACCACAGTGATGTTATGGCTTGCAGACAAACTGGCTTTGCCTTTCTTGCTTCAAACAATGTTCAAGAAGCACATGACTTTGCTATTATTTCCATGATGGCAACTCTTAACTCTCGCATTCCTTTTCTACATTTTTTTGACGGATTTAGAACATCTCATGAAATTTCAAAAATCAGCGTTTTAGAAAATGATGAAATAAAAAAACTTATTCCAATGAAAAAGGTTGAAGAATTTAGAACCAGAAGCCTTTCTCCATTCCACCCACGCCAGCAAGGAACAGCACAAAACCCTGATGTGTTCTTCCAAAACAGAGAAGCAGGAAACATACATTATAAAGAATGCTTTGCTAAAATTCAAAAGGCAATGGACAAATTCTATGAACTTACCAAACGCAGATATAAACCATATGAATATGTTGGAAGCAAAACAGCAGAAAAAGTGATTGTTGCAATGGGAAGTGTTTGTGATACAATTCAGGAACAAATTAGGCAAAACAAAAATGTTGGACTTTTAAAGGTTCGAGTATATCGCCCATTCTGTGCAAAAGAATTTGTTAAATCCCTGCCAAAAACAGTGAAATTTATTACCGTTCTTGACAGAACAAAAGAAAGTGGAAGTGTTGGAGAGCCACTGTATCTTGATGTTGTTTCAAGCCTTGCCGAGTGCGGAAAAACAGAAATAAAAGTTCTTGGCGGAAGATATGGTCTTGGAAGCAAAGACTTTACTCCTTCAATGTCACAAGCAGTGATTGACAACACCAAAAAAAGCGGAAAAAATCACTTTACTGTTGGAATTGAAGATGACATTGAAGGCAATTCACTTGAAGTGAAGGAAATTGAAGATAACTATAAAGGTCATCAATGTTTGTTCTTTGGTCTTGGCAGTGATGGAACAGTTTCCGCAAACAAAAACAGCATTAAAATCATTGGAGACACCACAAAACTTTATGCCCAGGGCTATTTTGTCTATGACAGCAAAAAAAGTGGAAGCATTACAATTTCGCACTTGCGCTTTGGAAAATCACCTATCTTATCACACTATGAAATCAACAAAGCAGATTTTGTTGCTTGCCACAATGAAAGATTTATTGGAAGATATGACCTTTTAAAGCAGGTCAAAACTGGCGGAGTTTTTCTTCTTAACTGCGAGTGGGACAAAGCAGAACTTGAAAAACGACTTCCTGCAGAGTTTAAGCAAGAAATATATAACAGAAAGATTCAACTTTATACAATCAATGCAATAAAACTTGCGCAAGATTTAAAACTTGGACAGAGAATTAACACTATTATGCAAAGTGCCTTTTTCTATCTTACAAAAATTATAGACTATAAAAAAGCAAAAGAAGAAATGAAGAAAATGGCAGAAAAGTCATATAAAAAAGCAGGAGATGAGGTTGTTAAAGCAAACTTTTTGGCAATAGAGAGTGCAGCAGAAAATGTTGTGAAAGTTGATGTGCCAGCAAGTTGGCAAAACGCAAAGAATAAAGTTATTACCACCAAGGTTACAAACTTTACGCCATTTTTCAAAAAGGTTATTTTGCCAATAATCAAGCGTGAAGGAGACAAACTGCCAACAAGCATATTCTCAATTGATGGCAGTGTGCCAACTGACACCACCCGCTTTGAAAAGCGTGGTATTGCAAGCACCATTCCTTGCTGGATAAGTGAAAACTGTATTCAGTGTAATATGTGCAGTTTTGTTTGTCCTCATGGTGCCATAAAACCCGTTTTAATTGATAAAAAGACAAAAAGACCTGAAACATTTACCACCATTAAAGCTTTGATGACAGATAAATATGATTTTCGCATTCAAATCAGCCCTCTTGACTGCACAGGATGTGGCAGTTGCGTCAAAGTTTGTCCAGCAAGAGAAAAAGCATTAGCTCTTGCTGATGCTGATACCCAAATTAAACAGCAAAAAGAAAACTATGATTTTGCAACCACACTTGAAAACGACACAACCATTTTTTCTGATAACACCATTAAAGGCAGTCAATTTAACCATTGCTATTTTCAATTTAGTGGTGCTTGTTCTGGGTGCGGAGAAACGCCATATATTAAACTTGCAACACAACTATTTGGGGAAAACATGATTATAGCAAATGCAACAGGCTGTTCCAGCATCTATGGTGGTTCATTCCCTACCTGCCCTTATACACAAAATCAAAAAGGCCATGGTCCAGCATGGGCAAACAGTTTGTTTGAAGATAATGCAGAGTTTGGATTTGGAATGAAAGTTGCAAACAACACACAGACAAACACCCTTATAAATCTCACACAAGAAGCAATCAAACAAAAAAGTGCAAACGCAAAATTGTTCAAAGAATGGCAAAACAGCCTTGACAATTTAAAGGAAAATAATGCCGTTTGTGAAAAGTTATTTGAGAAATTACCAGCAGAAATAAAAACAGCAAAGGAACCTTTGAAAACAACACTTCAAAATATTTTCAGTTTAAAAGAATATCTTGTTCAAAAAAGCGTTTGGATTATTGGTGGAGATGGTTGGGCATATGATATTGGATATGGCGGTCTAGACCACATTCTTGCAAGCAATGAAGATGTTAACATTCTTGTTCTAGACACACAGGTATACAGCAACACTGGTGGTCAAGCATCAAAGGCAACTCCTTGTGGAGCGCTGGCAAAATTTGCTGAAAGCGGAAAAAGAACAAGCAGAAAAAGTCTTGCCATGATGGCACTAAACTATCCAAATGTCTATGTTGCACAAGTGGCCATGGGTGCAAATATGCAACAAACATTAACAGCACTCAAAGAGGCACAAGCACACAAAGGCCCATCAATTGTGGTTGCCTATGCCACCTGCATCAATCAAGGAATAAATCTAACAAACTCTATGCAAGAAATGAAAGATGCTGTTTTAAGCGGATATTGGCATTTGTTTAGATATAACCCAGAAACCAAAAAATTAACGCTTGACAGCCAAGAACCAACAAAAGATTATTTTGAATTTGTAGCAAAAGAAAGAAGATATGCTACCCTACTTCAAAAAAATCCAACTGAGGCAAAAGTTCTTATAGAAAAAGCAAAAGAAGACAATGACTTACTCTATGCAAAGCTTAAAAAACTAGCAGAAAGTTCCAGCGCAAACTAAAAAACTAAAATTTTTTGAAAATAGATAAAAAATAAAAAGTTGCAAATTTTATTATAAAAAATTGTTAAAATTGCTTGTAAAACCTTTAAATTTTAATAAAAATATAAAAAGTTAGAAAAATAAGTCAAAAAAATCACCAGTCGGTGATTTTTTAATTTAACAACTTTTCTAAAATTTTTGCAACCGGCAAGGCAAAGTTAAAATTATCACAAAATTTTTCTGTCATTATCACAAGTCCGCCACAAACCTCACCCTTGCTGATAAGTGGAAAAATGCATTGTGTTGTAAAAGCTTTTTTACAAGGATTAAAAATATTGTTATGTAAAATCTTTTGCTCTCGTCTAAACAAAATCTCCTGAAATGATTTTGGCAAAGTTTGTTGAACTGCTATTTTTGCAAAACTATTGCTGGCAACAATTTCTTTTGTGTTGCAGACAAAAGCGAATATATTAAAATCTTCAAAAGCGCCTAGGCATATTTTTATCTGCTCCATTATATCTTGCGTTTGGTCATTTTTTCCTATGATAATATTTGTTCCATCAAAAAAAACTTGGACTGACGAGCCTTCGACCAAACAAAGTTTTTCTCTTATCTCTTTTGGTATAACAACCCGCCCAAGCCCATCAATTCGCCTTATAGAATTTGTGCTTTTTTGTTTTAAATTCATAATTTTATTTTAAGATAATTATAAAAAAATATACATTATTTATAATAATATGTTATAATATATAGAAATTTTTTAGAATTTATACAAAGGTGGTAAAAATGATTTTAAATAAACCGTTTTGGACAGAAAAAGATGGCAAGGAGTTGCAAAAACATCTTCTCAGCCTATCAAAAGGAACAAAAAGTATTGAATTTGAGAAAAGAATTGCCAACACACAATTGCCATGTATTGCAGTTCCAAGCAAGCAGGTGCAAAAAATTGCAAATGAAATTGCAAAAGGCAATTTTATGTCTTTTTTGAACCTTTGGCTTTGTGATAATCTAACAGATACCTTTATTAACTGCAAACTTATATACCACATCAAAGATTTTGACACTTTAAAAATTTATCTTGACAAATATTCTGAAAAAGTTGATAACTGGGCAAGTTGTGACATTTTGAAATTTAACATAAACAAAGAAAATAAAGAAAAAATTTTTAATTTAGCAGAAGAATATTTGTTATCACCTCTTTTGTTTAGACGCAGAATTGGCATTATTATATTTTTCGATTTTTTAAAAACAGATGAGTTTGTTGACCGAATTTTTAACAACATTAAAGGACTTTTTAACGAGCAGGAATATTATGTTAACATGGCTGTATCTTGGCTTTTGTGTGAAATGTTTATAAAGCACAGACAAAAAACAATTGAATTTTTAAGGCTAAAACAGATTAACTCTTTTACCCTTGCAAAAACAATTTCAAAATGCCAAGATAGTTTTAGAGTTAGCAAAGAAGACAAAGATTTTTTAAAAACCTTAAAGACAAAAT
>CASEYA010000060.1 GCA_949291975.1 uncultured Christensenella sp. | reverse complement strand
ATTATATCACTTTTATATCTTCAATTTTAACAGAGATGCAATCTCCAAAAAAATTTCCATTTTCGTCTATGCCAGAAAAATCAACTTCAATAAAATCTTGCACAGCATTATTTTCCATCACGCAACCTGTGTCGCCCTTGTGAATTCCAAATTTAGCATATTTTTCATCTTCCACCAAAAGTTCAACTAAATCATACTCTTTAATTAAAATAGGGTTAATTTTGTCTTTTGCTTTATGCATAAGCATCTCATTTTTTTGAGAAATTTCAGTTATAATTTCATTTGGAAGTCTGTAATCTTCTTGTTTTAAATCTTTTAATTTAACTTTAATCAAAGCAAATTCCCCAACATTTTGTGGGTTAAAGAACATCACATCTGCAAATTCAAAATCAAAATTCATAACAATTCCAGTCATACCTTTTTGCAGGTTTTTGTCCAAATAGTCTTGACTTTTAACAAGTTCCACTACATCATATCTTTTCATTAAATTTGCCCTCCAAATGGTGTTGTATTTTTTATCTTTTTTTTAATATTTAAAATAATTTTTTTATAATTTGTATTAAAATTTTATTAAAAAAGCAAACTTTTGTAAGTTTGCTTTTTAACCCAAAACGCTAACTTTTTCTTGTTTTGAACCATTGACTTGTTTGTTTAAAGTAATTGCCGATTGTTTGCTTCTTTCCAGCACACTTGCCGAAGCATCATAAAAGGTTTGTTCAACTTGTTCTCTTCTGCCAAAGTCATTTTTTCTAATAAAGCCAGAAACTGCTCTGTCTATGCCTTGCTTAACTTTTTTATAACTTTGCGTGCCAAAATGCTTGGTGCCTTTTTCAAGGTCCTCTGTAATGTTTTCTAAGTCTGTGCCTTCTTCATTATATCGCACAATTCGGTCTGCCACCCAAGAACTATAGTTCCCATAGAGTTGATGCATAAATTTTCTGATTTTTTCTTGGTTGCTTTCGCCAAGTGGCTTTGCACCAGTCTTAAATTCGTCTAACGTTCCTTGCAGTCTATCATAGTTTGTTCCAATTACCTTCGAAATTTCTTCAAAATCTTCTCTCATAACCTTATCTCCTAAACATTAAATTTAAAAAGCATAACATCGCCGTCTTGCACAACATAGTCTTTTCCTTCAAGTCTAACTTTTCCCTGCTCTTTTGCAATCAAATAGTTCTGCGCATCAATTAAATCTTGATATTTCACAACCTCTGCCTTGATAAAGCCTTTTTCAAAGTCGGTGTGAATAACGCCCGCAGCCTGTGGTGCTTTTGTGCCTTTTTTAATGGTCCAAGCACGCACTTCCTTTTCGCCAGCGGTCAGAAAACTTATTAGCCCCAAAAGTTTATAACTTTCTTTAATAAGGCGAGGCAAACCAAGCTCTTCAATGCCAAACTCTTTTTTAAATTCTTCAAGTTCTTCGCCGCTTAGTCCCGCAAGTTCTTCTTCAACTTCGGCGCAAAGTTTCAGCACAGTTGCATTTTCTTTGTTTGCAAGTTCTTTGATTTTTGCAATGTTTTCATCGTTTGTTTTCATCTCCTCGGGAGAGCAGTTGCAAAGGTAAATCACTGGTTTGTTGCTCAAAAGAAAACATTCATCAACAACTTGTTTGCCGTCTTTGTCTGTTTCAAAAGTTCTGGCAGGCTGGTTTTTTAAAAGGTGGTCTTTCAGTTGATGAAGAACTTCATTTTGCAGTTTTGCTTGTTTGTCTCCAGAACGAGCCTGTCTTTCAACCTTTGCAATGCGCTTTTCAACTGTTTCAAGGTCGGCAAGAATGAGTTCAAGATTGATTGTTTCAATGTCTCGAAGAGGGTTAACACTTCCTTCAACATGAATGATGTTTGGGTTTTCAAAACATCTTACAACATGAATAATTGCATCAACTTCTCGAATATGGCTTAAAAACTTGTTGCCAAGCCCTTCGCCAGCAGAAGCGCCTTTTACAAGCCCTGCAATATCAACAAATTCAATGGTGGCAGGCGTGATTTTTTGTGTGTGATACATCTCTGCCAATTTTTCAAGCCTTTCATCTGGAACGCTTACCATTCCAACATTTGGCTCAATGGTGCAAAATGGATAGTTTGCACTTTGCGCTCCTGCATTTGTAAGTGCATTAAACAAAGTGCTTTTTCCAACATTTGGCAAACCAACAACTCCTAGTTTCATTTTTTAAGTCCTTTTTTCAGTATATTAAAATTATAAAACAAGGATTATTTTTTGTCTAGCAAATTAAAAACAATTTTTTTAAAAATTATGCCTCATTTTTATTGTAATTTTTACTAAAATTTTGTTATAATAAACTATTATGAAGAAGACAACCGAAAAAAAGGCACCAGAAAAGCCAAAAGAGAATAGTTTTGCGCCATATACCATGAGTATTTCTCAGGTTTTTTCCCTGCTTAAAACCAGCAAAGATGGGCTTACTGACCAAGAGGTAAAAAACAGGCTGAATAAATATGGCAAAAATGAACTTGAAAAAGCAAAGAAAAACAGCAAACTGAAAATGTTCTTCAAACAATTTTGCGATTTGATGATAATCATTTTGCTGATTGCAGGAATTGTTAGTGCTGTGGTTGCCATTGTTGAAAAAAATTATGCCGACCTGATTGATGTTGCAATAATTTTATTGATTGTTCTTCTAAACGCAATAATTGGCTTTGTGCAGGAAGACAAGGCAGAAACTTCGCTGGAAAAACTTAAAAAAAGCAGTCAGCCATATGTAAAGGTCATTCGTGGTGGCACTGTTTGCAAGGTTTTAACAACCGAGGTTGTTGTTGGCGATGTTGTGATGCTAGAAGCGGGCGATATTGCCTGTGCTGATATGCTTTTGATAGAAAGTGCCAGCATTAAATGTGACGAAAGTTCACTTACTGGCGAAACCACCGAAATAATTAAAATTGCAGGCGAAAAATTAGCAAAAGAAACTTCAATTGCCGACCGAACCAACATGATTCACTCAAATTCTGTGATAACCTATGGGCGTGGCTTGGGTGTGGTTGTTGCCACAGGCATGAACACCGAAATTGGAAAAATCGCAGGGCTTCTGAATAAGTCTGAAGATGAAAAAACACCGCTTCAAGAAAAACTTGGCTGGTTGGGAAAATTTATAACCGTTTGTGTGCTTGCTGTTGCTGTTGTGATTTTTATCATCAACATTTGCACTGACCCAAACCATGATTTTATTAAACCACTTATGATTGCCATTGCCATTGCTGTTGCTGCAATTCCAGAAAGTCTGCCTGCGGTTATAACAATTATCATGGCACTTGGTGTGTCTAGAATGAGCAAGAAAAATGCAATCATCAGAAAACTGCACGCTGTTGAAACACTTGGCTCTTGCGAGGTTATTTGCAGTGATAAAACAGGAACACTTACACAAAACAAAATGCAGGTTATGGGCATTTGGCTTAATGGAAAAATGCTTAACGCCACCACTGATGCGGTGGATAACAAACACTTTTTAAATTGTTTGCAACTTTGCAACGATTGCTCTGTGAAAAAGAATGCTGTTCTTGGTGACCCAACCGAAGTCGCTTTGGTGGAATATTGCATGAAACTTTCTTTGAACAAAATTAATGCCGAAAAGCAATTTCCACGGGTTGCTGAACTGCCTTTTGACTCTAACAGAAAATTGATGACAACTTTTAACAAGGTGGGAAAAGAAGTTGTTGCCTATACAAAAGGTGCACACGATGTTTTGCTTGCTAGATGTTCTCGCATTTTGATTGATGGCAAGGTTAAAAAACTTACCGACGAAATAAAACAAGACATATTAAAGGCAGTTAACAAAATGGCAGGCAAGGGTTGGCGTGTGCTTGCAATGAGTTATAAAGAAAAAAAGAACGAAAAATATACCTTTGATGACGAGCAAGACATGATTTTTCTTGGCTTTGTTGGAATGCAAGACCCACCACGAGAATCTACCTATAAAGCGGTAAAAGTGTGCCGAAATGCTGGAATGATTCCTGTTATGATAACTGGAGACCACGCAATCACAGCAAAACAAATTGCAAAAGAGGTTGGCATTTGGACAAAAGATTCCATGATTTTAACAGGAAAAGAACTAGACAACCTAACAGACGCTCAATTTTTGAAAATCATAGACAAAGTGTCTGTCTATGCAAGGGTTAGCCCAGAAAACAAAGTTCGAATTGTGAAAACTTGGCAAAAACTTGGCAAGGTTGTTGCCATGACAGGTGATGGCGTAAACGATGCACCAAGCATAAAGGGCGCAGATATTGGTGTTGGAATGGGCATAACGGGAACCGAAGTTACAAAAAATGTTGCAGACATGGTTTTAACTGACGATAACTTTGCAACCATTATTGTTGCGGTTAAAGAAGGAAGAAAGATATATCAAAACATTCAAAAAGTCATTCAATTCTTGTTTGGGACAAACTTTGTTGAAGTTATGAGTTTGCTTATTGCAACAATTGCTTTTCCACACCTTTCATTCCTGCTTCCACTGCAAATTCTGTTTATAAACTTGATAAGTGATTCGCTTCCTGCCATTGCGCTAAGTGTGGAAGAAAGCGAAAAAGACATCATGGACAGAAAACCACGAAAGAAAAAAGAGAACATTTTTGCTGGTGGAATTTGGCAAAGCATGGTGGTGCAAATTATTACTCAAACAATAATTATTGTTGGAACTTTTGCAATCACAATGAACCTAACAGGCGATAACATTCTTGCAACCACAATGGCTTTCTCGGTGCTTTCAGTGTCTCAACTGTTCCACATCTTTAATGTTCGAACATCACATTCAATTTTCAGGTCGAACCCATTCAAGAACTATCTCATTTGGGTAGCATTCTTGGTTGGGCTTGCGCTGAACATTCTTGTAATCTCAGTTCCAGCAGTTGCTGGCGTGTTTGGGCTTACTCCGCTTAGCGTAACTCAGTGGCTGATTGTGCTTGGACTGAGTCTAATCATAATTCCAGTTATGGAAATCTATAAAGCAATTCTTTATGCGGTGGAAAAAAGAAAAAATAAAAAAAGTTAAAGTTTTTAAATGCTGATTTTGTTATATAAAAAATGATTATGTAAAAAGATAAAAGTGGTTATGACTTATTTATCTAATATAAATGCTGTATCGTTATAAAAATAATGTGAAAGTTATATCATTACAAAAAAGTTTATAAACAAAAAACTAAAAAATTATATCATAAAAAAATTTATAAACAAAAAATGTTTATTATAAACAATATGCGAGGAAAACTCACGGGAGATAATATGGAAAACAAAGTTTGGGAAGAAGAACAAAACTATCTTAAAAAAACACTAGAAGCAATTGATAACAGAATTTCGGGGCTTAAAGATAATGTTGAGAAACAGCAAAAATGGGCAACCGAACTTAAAAGGCAATATATTCGTGATTTAAGAGAGTTTGATGAAGTCGAGTTTATTGATAATTACAGTAAACTTAATGAACTTCTTGATTTTACCGATGACCAAATCGTTCTGATGCAAAAACTAAGGCGGGTAAGAGATAAGCCATATTTTGGTCGAATTGATTTCAAGGCAGAAGATGATGATGAGCCAATGAAACTTTATATTGGTATTATGTCTGTTGATAACAATAACAGATTGTTTGTTATTGACTGGCGTGCTCCAATAAGTGAACTTTTCTATGAGGCAGGAAAAGGCGAAGCAAGTTATTTGGCACCAAATGGAGAAATCAAAGGCGAAGTGCTTTTAAAAAGACAATACGATATTGAAAACGCAAAACTTAGAAATATTTTTGATGTTGACCTTAATATTTTTGACTCCTTTTTGCAAGAGGTTTTGGCAAGAACAAAGGGTCAGCAACTTGCAAACATTGCAAGCACCATTCAAAAAGAACAAAATCAAATTATAAGAAACCTCAAAGACGATATCATTGTTGTTCAAGGTTATGCAGGGTGCGGAAAAACAACCATTGCACTTCATCGTGTTGCATATGCACTTTACAGACTTCCAAACCTAAGTTCAGCAAATGTTCTGCTGTTTTCTCCAAATGATGCATTTTCAACATATATAAGTCAGGTGCTTCCAGAACTTGGAGAAGAAAACACCAGAAACGCAACTTTTCCAAAGTTTATAAAAAGATTTTTAAAGACCTATCAAGCAATAGAATCAAGTGACGAGTTTGTTACAAGATATGTTATGCTTTCAGAAAAAGAGCAAAAAGATATAGAAACAAAACTTGCTTTTTCTATGCGTGAAAAAATGAAAGCATGGCTTGAGGATATCAATGCAAATCTTGAATTTAAAGATGGATTTGATGTTGATGGTCAAACTTTTGATAAAGATAGTCTAAATAAACTGTTAAAAGAAGATTTCAAACACGCAAAACTAAAAGAAAAAGCGCTTTTTATTGTGGGTCATATCTGCCAAAAATGCAGAATTGATGGTTTTGATAAAAAGGAAATGGTTATTGCACAGGTTTATGAAAAACTTAACAGCCCTGTTCGCCTTGAAAATCTTTATGATAAGTTTTTAAAAGATTTCAAGTTTAAACCGCTTGATATTGACGAAAAAATTCCTTTTGAAGATGCTGTTTTGATGTGTGTGTTAAAAGAGATGTGCCAAAATGTTGTGCTAAAAATTGATGTAAGGCACATTGTGCTTGATGAAGCGCAGGACTATCCGCTTATCTTTATTGATTTTCTTTTAAGAATTTTTAAGCACGCAACTTTCTCAATCTTTGGAGATATAAATCAAAAAACAGTTTTTGGCGAACTTAACAGTTTGCAAGACATTTGCAACCTTGACATATCAAATGGCAGGGCAAAATATTTTGAACTTGATAAGACATATAGAAGCAGTGAAGAAATTGTGGAATATACCAGTGGTTTGGTGGGAAACCCAAGGCACAATGCTTTTAGGCTTAAAAATAACAACCCAGTCGAAGAAATGCAAATTGCTGATAACAACAAGTCAATTGCAGAACAAATTTTAAGCATTTTAGAGCAGAACATTGCAAGAGGGGCAACAATAGGAATCATAACAGGAGATACCAGTGTTGCTCGTGGAATATATGATGAACTGATAAAAGTTATTTCACCAGAAAAATTAACCTTTGTTAAAAATGCCTATGTCACGGCTGGTTCTCAAGTTCAAGTTGTTCCTGTTGCGCTATCTAAGGGGCTTGAGTTTGATACTGCCATTGTGGTTCAAAAAGGTGAACTTTTTGATTTTGATAAAGATAATCACTTTATGTTTATTGCAACCACTCGTGCAATAAACAAACTTATAATTCTTAAAAACAAACAAGAGGAAGAAAAATGAGCATAAAAGAATATGTTGCTTCAATAATAAAGATTGATAGGGTAGAGCAGGCAGAAATTGAAAAATTGCTTGCTGTTCCTCCAAGTAAAGACATGGGAGATTTTGCTCTTCCTTGTTTTGTGTTTGCCAAAAACTTTAAAAAAAGTCCAGTTATAATTGCCGAAGAAATAGTTGGTTCGCTAAAAAATGATTGCATCAAAAAAGCAGAGGCAGTAAATGGTTATGTGAATATTTATCTTAATGAAGATTTCTTTACTGCAAAAATTTTAACAGACATTTTTAACAATTTAGATAACTATGGTAAGCAAAACTTTGGACAAGGCAAACTTGCACTCATTGAATTTAGTTCTATAAATGTTGCAAAAAATCCACATGTTGGACATCTTGGAAGCACCCTTTTTGGAGAGTGCTTTTCCAGGCTTCACGAAAATTTTGGTTTTGAGGTAAAAAGACTTAACTATCTTGGAGACTATGGCACGCAATTTGGTAAAATGATAACAGCATATCTTAAATGGGGAAATAAAGAAGATGTTCAACTTCGTGGCGTTGATGCTTTGCAAGAACTTTATATCAGAGTTAACAAAGAGTGTGAGGAAAATGAAGAACTTTTGGAAGAGTGCAGAAACACCTTCTTGCGCCTTGAACAAGGGGATAAGCAAATAAAAGAACTTTATGATTGGTTCGTTAAAATCAGCCTTGATGAAGCAAATAAAATCTATGAGCAATTAGAAGTTAGGTTTGATGATTACCGAGGCGAAAGTTATTATGCAAAATTTAACGATAAAACTTTAAATATGCTGGAAGACAAAAATCTTTTAAAAGAAGACCAAGGAGCTCTTATTGTTGACCTTAACAATTATAATCTTGGAGTTGTGATTGTTAAACAAAAAAATGGTGCAAGCCTTTATGCAACAAGAGATATAAGTTTGCTTATTGAAAGATATAATGAATATAAATATGATAAGCTCATCTATGTTACAGCTGTTCAGCAAAAGCAACATTTTGCGCAAATTTTTCAAATTGGAAGACTTTTGGGGCTTGATTACATGGATAAGGTGTATCATGCAAGTTATGGCATGATTTCTTTGCCGGGAGGCAAGATTTCTTCAAGAAAAGGTGCTGTTGCTCTTATAAAAGACCTTTTTGCTGAATCTACCAAGGTGGCAAAAGAAGTTTTAACAGAAAGGCAAACCATTGCTGAAAACATTGATGAACTTGCAAAGAGTGTTGGAATTGGAGCATTGACCTTCTCGGTGCTTAAAACCACAGCAAATAAAGACTGTGTTTTTGATTTCAAGTCTGCAATAAATTTTGACGGCGAGACTGGGCCATATTTGCAATATACTCACGCAAGATGCAGAAGTGTGCTTGAAAAATCTGGTGTTAAACTTGATAATATTGATTTTTCTTTGATTAAAAATGCTTTTGAACTCACCAAAGAACTGGAAAAATTTCCGCAGGTATTAATGGATTCCTTTAATGACCTTGAACCAAGTTATATTGCTCGCTATGCAATTTCATTGGCAGGAGAATATAACAAGTTTTATAACAATAATCGAATTATAACAGAAAACAATGAACTAACCAAAGCACAGGTTGCACTCACAAAAATTGTGAAAGAAGTTTTGAAAAAGTGTTTAACACTTCTTGTTATAAAAACACCAGATAAGATGTAAGACTTAAAAATTAAAATGTTAAAAGTTAAAAAGTTAGTAAAAATTTTTCACTAACTTTTGTTTTTATTATTTATTATTTTTTAAATCTTAGATGTAATTTGTTACAATTTTTTAACATCATTTAAGAATTTTTCAATCAGTCCGCTTTGAGCAAAAGAATAATAGTCTTCGTTTTTACCAATAATAACATGCTCAACAACCTCAATTCCAGAAAAATATAAAACTTGGCATACACGCTTTGTAAAATTGATATCTTCTAGACTTGGCAAAACTTTTCCACTTGGATGATTGTGTGCAAAAACCACAAGTGAAGCCTTGCTGTCGTTTGCACGCAAAACAATTTCATTTACCGAAAGCTTAACGCACGCATCTTCACCCTCTCCAAGCACAATTTCTTTGATTAGTTTGCCAGTTTTATTTATGCAAAACATATAAAGCCTTTCAAAAGTAAGTCCACTTAGAAAACTTTGTGCCAGTTTTACACAATGTTGCGGACAAGTAATAAAGTTCGTTTCTAACTTTGCGTTTGATACATTATAAAAGTTGATAATTTTTGGAAGCAAAACAATTTTCTCGGCAACCGTTTCGCCAATTCCTTTGATTTTCATAAGTTCATTTTTTGATGCATTTAAGACTTTTGCATAGCTTTTAAATTGCGACAAAAGGCGAGATGCAATTTCGTTTACATCACCTCGTGTGAAAATATATTGCAAGGTAAGTTCTAGCATTTCTTTGTCTGTGAACTTGGCGGTATCCATTGAAAGCGCTCTGTTTCTAACTCGTTGCCAGTGTCCTGCGTGCAGTTTGCTGTCTTTCTCCATTTTTTAACTCTCTTTTGTTTTAAATTTTAATTTTTTTAAATTATAATAAAAATAAAATTTCAAAGCAAATAAAAACTGATATATTTTAATAATATGCTTCATTTTCTTTATATAATAATGTAAAATGTCTTATTTGTATCCTAAATTGTTTTATGATGATAAGAAACAACATCTTTGCATGATATTTAATGTTAATTTTCATTTTTTATATTTATTTAATGTCTGCCAATTAAATAGTCAATAGAACCATTAAGGTTTTTCGCTATAAAATAAATTACATCAAGTCTTGGCGTAGAGCCAGCTTTCCAGTGCCTTAATATACTTTCATCAAAATTACTATCTTTAATAAATTTATAATGACTGATGTTATTTTTATCTAGCAACTGAAAGTATCTATCAATAAATTTAGACATATCTTTATCATGGGTTTTATATTTTTTGCTATTTTGAACATCTGTTAGTCCAAACAAAAAATCTAAAGAGCAATCAAAATATTTTGCAATTTTCAGTGTTACATCCACTGTTGGAATAAATCCTCGTAAATACCTGCTGAATTGCATGGCAGACACTCCACTTTCTTTTGAAAGTTCTCGTAGTGATAAGCCCGATTTAAAGATTAGGTCCTTTAAGTTATCTATAAAGGCTTCCATACATTTTCCCCTTAATGTTAGTTTTAAAAGTTAAATTATTTATAAACATTTTATAGGAAAATGTGTTACAAAATATAAATGTAACAGATAAGCCTATTGTTTTGACTGAATTAGTTTTAATAAAAAGTTATTATGCTTGAAAATATGAATTTTGTTATGTTATTTATAATAAATACCTTTGTATTAAAAATTATAATCACATTATAACAGAACTAAATATATATTTTTTATACAAAGAAAAAAGAGTTTATTTAAAATATAATTTATTTTAATTTGATATTACACTTTTTAAAAATTTTTTTCATAAAAAAACACCTCAAAATTGATTTTAGAGGTGTTTTTTGAATTTATTATAAATTTTTAATTTTTCCTATAAGGACAAAAATACTATTTTTTAACTTCAATTTTTGTTTTTCCACCCATATATTTTTGAAGCACTGGTGGAATGTTTATCGAGCCATCTTGATT
>CASEYA010000059.1 GCA_949291975.1 uncultured Christensenella sp. | reverse complement strand
TTTTATCCTCCTGTTTTTATTTTATCTTTTGCAAAATTGTTTTTTCTATAATTTTTTTGTAAAATTTAACTTTTTTTAACTTGTTTTTTGTTAAAGTTTTATTTTTGGCTCTAACTTCCCATTTTTACTTTTGCTATTCTTTACTTATTTTTTTGCACTTATTTGTTGTTAAAATTTTTGTGCAACCTCACATATTGTTTAATGGTTGTGCTAAAAATTTTTTGCAAAAAAGATTTTTACATGTTTATTATAACAACTTTTTTCACAAAACACAAACGATTTTAATAAAAAAACAAATTAGAGAAACAATTTTTTGATTTTGACTTTTTGTTATATAGTTATTGAAGTATTGAAAACTCTATCTTTTTGACAAGATAGAGTTTTTTAGTAATATATTCAAGAACATATATCAAATAGCATTATCTATTCAACAGTAACTGATTTTGCGAGATTTCTTGGCTTATCTGGATTAAGATTTTTTTCTTGTGCGCATAAAAACGCAAGTTCTTGAAGTGGTTTTATTGCAACAAAAGGCATTAAAATATCTTTTACTTTTGGAAGCAAAATAAAATGCTGAGCATAATTTTTTAGATATTCAAATTGAGAAATTAAAATCACAGTTGCCCCTCTTGTCTTGATTTCAGCAACAGCATTAAGTGTTTTATCAATCAAATCTTTTTGTGTTAAAAGCACAATCACAATGGCTTCTTCGTTTATAAGAGCCAAACTTCCATGTTTAAGTTCTCCGCCAGCAAAGGCTTCGGCGTGAATGTAACTGATTTCAGTCAGCTTTAAAGCACCCTCTTTCACAAGATAAAAATCAATTCCCCTTCCCACAAAATAGATGCTTTCCTTTGAACAAATATTCTTAACCATATCTTGCCATAAAAGTTTTGTTGACCAATTTTCAATCTTTTTTACAACACCTAAAAAATCATTTGAATTATATTTTATCTTCTTGTTATTAAGTTTGGCAATAAATTCAATTAATGCATAAAGTGCTGTTATTTGTGCCACATATGCCTTTGTGGAAGCAACTGCTATTTCAGGTCCAGCATATGTTGGAATAACGAAATCGGCAAGGCTTGCAATTCTGCTTGTTATAACATTTGTTATTGCAACACAATATGCCCCGCACTTTTTGGCAAGCTGTAAACTGGCAATGGTATCTGCAGTTTCTCCACTTTGGCTGATAAAGATACAAATGCTTTTTTTATTTATCAGTGGCTTTTTATATCTAAATTCACTTGCATAATCAAGGCTGACGGCCAGCCTGCATTCTCTTTCTAGAATATATTTTGCAAGCATCCCAGCATGAAGGGCTGTTCCACAAGCAACAATGTGAATGTTAGAACACATCATAGACAAATCTTGAAATTTTGTCTTTTTTATTTTATAAAATATTCTATCTTTTGTTATGTGTTCCAAGGTATTTTGCATGGCGTAACTGCCCTGAGCAATTTCTTTTTCCATAAAAGTTGAATAGTTGCCAAGCATGACCTGCTCGGGTGAAAGATTGATTTTTTTAACAATATTATTTTTTTGTTTAAGTTTGAAATCAAAAACTTTAATCTCCTTTGTGCTTATCTCACCCATTTCTCCGTCTTTAACATAGATGATATTATTTGTAAATGGCAAAAGCGCTGGAATATCGCTTGCCAAAAAATTTTCATCTTTTCCGCACCCAATAATAAGTGGGCTTCCTTTTTTTGCAAAGAAAATCTTGTTTGGAATATGTGCTACCATTATTGCAAAAGCATATGAGCCTTTTATCATTTCACAAACCTTGGCAATTTGACGCAAAATGTGATTTTCATCACTTTTTTTAGTGATATATTTTCCAAGCAGTTGAACAACCACCTCGGTGTCTGTTTCTGAAATAAATTTTATATCTTTCAGTTCGTTTTTTAACTTATTATAATTTTCAATTATGCCATTATGAACAAGTGCAACTTGACCATTTTCACTGATGTGTGGGTGTGCGTTTTTTTCGTTTGGTTTTCCGTGAGTCGCCCAGCGTGTGTGACCAATTCCACTTGTTGCTGAAAAATTCTTATTTTCAATCTTGTTAGACAGATTCACCAAAAGACCCTGACTTTTTTCAAGCACCAACTTACCTTTTTCATTAAGAGCAATTCCAGCAGAATCATATCCCCTGTATTCAAGTCGCTCTAAAAGTTTTATTAAAATATCAGACACTGGTTGTTGCCCAACATATCCAACTAGACCACACATATTTCTTTTCTCCTTTTAAACAGATAGTTATGATTTTCTAACAGCATCTCTTGTTTGACCACTGATGTTGAAATTAATCTTAAAGAGCCTTTGCCCAAGTTTCTAAGGTTTAACAAGGTTAAACATTGTTTAAGACGCTTTGCAACACCACCGTTACCAGAAAAAATGGTTACATTGCCAAGGCAATTTTTAATTTCTTTTTTTAAAATTACATAGTGAGTGCATCCTAAAATTACTGCGTCAAACTTGTCTTTTAGCGGTGTTAGTTTTTCAGCAAGATAATTATCAATAAGTTTTTTATTATTTAGATAGTTATCATCAACAAGTTTGGCAAGTTCTGGCAAAGCAAGAAATTTTAAGTAGCTGTGCTTGTTTGCCTTAAAAAGTTTGATTAAAGAACTATGTTTTATTGTGGCCTGTGTTCCAAGCACCAAAATTCTTTTTTTACCCGCTTCGATGGCTGGTCTGATGGCTGGTTCTGTTCCAATTATGATTATGTTTGAAAACATTTTTCTAAGTCTGGTAATGGCAACTGCTGTGGCGGTATTACACGCAAGAACCACACTTTTTGGGTAAAACTGTGCGTAAAAGTGTTTTATGTTATGTATTACAACATTTTCAATCTGCTTTTTTGTTTTATTGCCATATGGATGATTTTTGAAATCTGCAACATAAATGAAATTTTCGTGTGGTAAAAGCAGTTCAGTTTGAAAAAGCGTGGTTAATCCACCAAGTCCACTATCCAAAAACAAAATTGGACTTTCTGCTGTTATTTTTTTCATACAAATTATTCTATGAGAAATAATGCATTTTTGTTTGTTTGTGGTTGGTTTTTTGATTGATATTTTAGTAATTAATAAAAAAAGTTATGTTAAAAAACAAGCCATAACAAAACAAAAAGGTTAATTTTCTTTAACCTTTTTTATATGTTACACTGGCTTTTAGAATATTCTTTTTTGCTTGTGAACTGCAAGATTTATTGCCCCACCTATTATGCTTGCACATTTATCAATGAAAAGGTCAATTTCTTTTGGAGTGAAAATTTTATCTTGCAGGGTTTTATCAATATTTTCACAAAGGCTAAGCCCGCTTATCATAACAGGAACGCCAATTGCAATAACTTCACAACCAAGCATTTTTTTATTGAGTGGTGTTAAAAAGTTTTTTACGCCAGCACCCGGCGTTATGCCAGCATTAGAGATTTGAAAACTTTTTCCAAGTCTGCTTGCCTCGTGTGCAACAAGAGCATCAACCGCAATTACAATGTCTGGCTTTATCATCTTTATAACACCAAGAACAAGGTCATAGGACAAAATGCCGGTAACTCCACCCACCCCAGCGTTAAAACAGCAAAGGTTGCCAAAATCTTTTTTCAGTTTTTTATCAAGAAGCCTTGATGCAAAAACTTGCTCGGTGACTTTGCTTCCAAGGCTGTCGGCAATTATACCTTTATTTCCAAGACCAACAACAAGCACAAGTGGTTTTTTCTTTTTGGTTGCCAGATTAAAAAACTTGCTTAAACTTTTTGAGATTTCCTCAGTAACATAGTCTTCTACCTCTTTTGAAAAAATAAAAAGCGATGTGCAATTAATAATTGAATAATGCCCTACTTCTTTTTGCAAAAGTTTTGCTTCTTTTTGTGTTTTTATTTGATATTCAAATTTTTTGATTCCATATTTACCGTTTTTTGTAAGTTTACCGCTTTCAATGCCTTTTGCGACATTAAATCTTTCATCAATTAAATCAGAATAAAAATTTTTTAAAATTTCACTCATATTTTTGATTATTTCCAAAAAAATGGTAAATATCTCTTGATTTAGCAAAAAAAATATGCTAAAATTGTGCTATAATTTTATAAGGAGAAGAAACAAGTGGCAAATATTAAATCGCAAAAAAAGAGAATTATAACAAACGAAATTGCTCACCAAGCAAACAAGTCAAAGAAAAGTCGCATTGCAACCGAAGTTAAGAAATTTAAAGCAGAGATTGCAAAAGGTGATTTTAATGCTGCGCAAACCAAACTTAACGAACTTTTCAGCCTTATTGACCGCGCAAGACTTGACAATGTGTATCATAAAAACACCGCAAGCAGTAAAAAATCAAAACTTGCAAAACTTTTAAGCGATGCACAACAAGCAAAAAAATAAGAGGTTAACGTGATTAACTTCTTTTTTTTGCCAATTTATAAAAATTTTATTAAATTTGGTTGACTTTTGTTTTTAAACCATGTTAAAATTGAATTATCCTTAACTTACGCAAGTAATGTTTTGGTATCTGGCGAAAGTCGGATTTTAAACGAAGCATTCGCTTTGTTTTGTTGACTTAGCGCATTTTATGTTGCTTTGTCAGCACTTTTTGAGCAAGCCTGTGGGTTTGCTCTTTTTTTGTTTGCTGTTAAGTCTTGTGGTCTGCATTGATAATATTATAGATTGATTTTTTATATTATAAACTAACTTTTTCGGTTTAAAAATAAATTTTAGAAAAATATAAGAAAAAGGTAATTTTTGATTGTTTTATTTTTACTTTTAGTTTAAAATTGTTTTATTGAATTGAATATAAAAGGAATTTAATATGAAACTTATAATAAACGCAGAAGATTTGGGACTTTCTCAAAGTATAAACAAAGGAATTTTTGAAGGGCTTATGCAGGGTTTTATTACCAGTGCTTCCATGTTTATGAATGCAAAATATACAGATGAAGCCTTGGAGCAAGTTAAAAAACAAGGTCTAAAAAATGTTGGTGTGCATTTGAACATTACACACGGAATCCCGCTTTGTGAAAATGTGCCAAGTTTGGTTGAGAGTGACGGAAATTTTCGCTATATGTGCTCAATGCCCTTTTTTGCCAAATATGAAGATGTAAAAAAGGAACTTGACCTGCAAATTCAAAAGTTTTATGATTTTGGCATTAACCCCTCTCACCTTGACTTTCATCACTATTTTTATTCTGCACCAGAAGTTTATCGTGCCTATTTGGAACTTGCGGAAAAATATCAATTACCCGTTCGTTCAATGACCGCACATACTGCCAGCCTTGCAAGAGAAAAAGGAATAAAAACCACAGACATTTACATTGATGAATTTCATGAAAATTATGGAAATTTTGATGTTCTCAAACAAATTGCTGATGAACTTAGAGATAAAGACATAACAGCAGAACTTATGTGCACCGCTGGCTATATTGATGAATATACAATTTCACAAACAAACTATCTTGCCCGTGAAAGCGAACTTGTTTCACTTAGAAAGGCATTGGAAGAAAATGTTTGGCAAGATATTGAACTAATTGACTTTACCGCATTAAAATAGGAAAAATCTTTTGGTCTTGGAATAAAAAAGTGTAAAAAATGTTGTTTTAAAAAAGGAAACACATAACAGAGAACAAGCATTTTCAAAACCAAACCTTTATTTAACCACCGACCATGGTGGTTTTTTGGTAAGAAATAAGAGCATATTGATTTTTATAATCAATAGGTTCTTTTTTTGTCTAGTCAAAGTGATAATCTTCAAGATAAAAAATTGTCTATTTTAACTAAAAAAGTTAAAATTTTGGCATTTTTTGTGATGTTGAAAGATTTAGACAAAAATTACAAACTCACAAACAGCAAAAAAGCCTATTTCACAAAAATTTATGATAGCAATAAGAAAAATGTTTTTTTGTTAAAATAAGCGTAAAATATTTTTTATTTGATAAAAATT